>CALWNS010000060.1 GCA_944382805.1 uncultured Gemmiger sp.
TCGGCCCAAATGCAGAGTTCCGGCCCGCGCGAATAGCGGCTGAGCTGGAAGGGGACTTCTTGGCCGGTAGCAGCGTCTATGACCGTAAAGCGTTCATGGCCATAGAAATGTTCCAGATCCTGGCGCAGGATCTCTCGGACCGGATGGTCGTGCGGATTCACCGCGCAGAAGGTCAGCTCCCTGTGCAGAGAGATCGCGGTTTCCCCCAGCGCCCGCTGCAGTTTTTCCCGCGCGATGGTCGCCGCTTCACAGGCTTTGAGCGCGTAAAGGCGTTTCCACTGATCGAGATTGTTGACCTGCGGGTGGAACGGTTCAGTGATTGAGGAAGAATAACCCCAGGTATGCTCGCCGTAAAACATCAGGTTATACAGCGCGTTCTGCCGTGCCGCCGGCAGTGTGACACTGCCGTTCGGATCCAGCTTTTGCACGATGTGAAGGCTGCGCGCGGCCGCGCGGTATTGGATCACATCCGCCGGGGTCGACCCCACACCATCGGCCCACCAGTCGGTCCAGTCGCCGCAATAGGTCGGGAAGTCTTGCCCGCTTGCCTCCACCGCGGCAAAAAACTCGTCCAGCGTCGCCATTTGCAGGCGAATATAACTGCCCGTCGCCACAAACTTATCTATAAAGTCAAGGATACGCAGCGAAGGCGGCGAGTTATCCGTCATATTCCCGCTCAAGCAGACCGGCGCGAAGTCCAGCTCATACCCCTGCCTCCGCAGCGTTTCTACATAGGCTTGGATCCGCGCTATTACTTTTTCGAACGGCGGCAGCGGCGCAAACGTCAGTCCATCCTGCAAAGTATACTCAAATGAAGCCGCCTGCGCGATGCCCAGTTCGTTGCCCAGGTTATAGTGTTCCCCGTTCCAGCACAAAACCTTTTGTCCCTTGGGGGACTGCCAGTAAAACGCTGTCTGCTTGCGGAACAGTGGATGATAGCCATGGTGTGTATGGATGCTGGAGAGCAGATGCGCGACCCCGTGGTCGGCCAAGACATCCGCAAATCCCCAGCTGTATCCGTTGATGTCTGCTGTCATCGCGCTGTGGGCCGGGATGCCAAGCCTCTCGCGCTGCGCCGTACAGGCGTCCATGATGGCGTGGTGAACATATTCCGGCACAAGATCGGTCAGGTTCAGGTAGCTGGCCGACAGACCGATGTTCCCGCTGTGAACAGCCGCCACAAAATCCTTTTGCTGCCGGGGCGTCGCCTCTTTCAAAAATTGTTCAACGCACCAAAAGCTTTCGCAGTTCCACTTAAAACGCGGTTCTTTTTTAATCAATTCCAGCGCCTCGACAATAAAGGCTATATGGTGCGCCTTCATTTTTTCCTGGGTGTCCGTATAGCCGACATCGGTATGGGAGGAATGGAGCAGATAGAGCGTAAAAGGCTTGTGCATAACAATGTCCTTTCAAAATATCAGGATTTTGTACCGGAAAAAGCGATGCCTTCAATAAAATATTTTTGGGCAAACAGAAACACGATCAGTACCGGGATAGTAGCACAGACAGTGGCCGCCATCAGCGGGCCGTAATCTACGCTGTTGTTGACCGTGAACGAAGCCAGACCCTGGGTAAGCACTTTGAAATCCCCGCTGCGCAAAATCACATTGGGCCACAGGAACGAGTTCCACCCCGCCTGGAAACAAAAGACGGACAGCGTTGCCAAGGCCGGCTTAGCCAACGGCAGATAGATCCGAAAAAAGACCTTGCCCTCCCCCGCGCCATCAATATAAGCCGCCTCGCCCAATTCGTTGGGCAAAGAGAGGAAAAACGAGCGCATAAACAGGATGTTGAACACACTGACCGCCGTCGGCAGGACCACGCCCAGAAAATTACCCGAAAACCCGGAACCGCCCATGCCGAACAGATCGTTGCCGCCTACAAGCGGGAACCTTACCAGCACCAGAAATTGCGGGATCAGCAGCACCGTACTGGGGATCATCACGCTGAACAGCATGACCCGGTAAACGATGCGGCTGCCGCGGAACGGGATCTTGGCAAAAGCATACCCGGCCATTGAGCAGAACAGCAGGTTTGTTGCGATAATGCACACCGTGATCAGCAGCGTATTAAAAGAATACTGGACAAACGGGATCACCTGAAATGCTTTTGCATAGTGTTCCCAGGTGATGTGTTCCGGCCAAAAACGAAGGCCGCTGGAAAAGATTTCCTCATCTGGACGGATCGAGGTGAGGAACGACCAGTAGAACGGCAGTACAAAGATCACGGCAAAGAAACACAAGAAAAAGAATACGAACGCCTTGGCTGCCATTTTCCGCGCGCGGGCCAAAGCCGTGCCGCGGCGTTGTGCAGGCTTTCTATTCATTGTTCCCCCTCCCTTACAGTAAACTTTCCTTGTTAAAATGCTGCTGGACCAGCGTCACGACCAGGATCATCAGGAACAGCACCATTGCCTGCGCGCAGGCATACCCCAGCTGGGATTCGTTAAAAGCGTTGGTGTAGATCGAATACATCGGCACAGTGGTCGCATGGGCCGGCCCGCCGGAGGTCAGCACATAGATTTGGTCAAAGACCTGGAATGCGCCGATCAACGCCATCGTCAGCACAAAGAAAGTCGTCGGCGCCACCAGCGGCAGCGTGATTTGCCAGACCTGTCGGAATTTGCTTGCGCCATCCATGCTGGCTGATTCATACACAGCGGGCGGCACATTCTGCAGCGCGGAAAGGTAGATCATAATATTGGAAGCAAGCGTTGACCACACACAGATGATGACGATGGACATCATCGCGGTCCGGCTGTCATTGAGCCAGGTACAGGCCGGCAGCCCCAGCGCGGTAAGGATGTTATTGAGCAAGCCCCCCTGTGGGTTCATCAGCCATTTCCACACCATAGACGAAGCAACTGTGGAGGTCAGGCAAGGCAGATAAAACAGCACCCGGAAGACGCGGATCCCCGGAACGGCCTGGTTTAGCAGGACCGCCAGCAAAAACGAAAGGATAATGACCGATGGCACATACATGACCACGTACAGGCAAATATTACCCAGCGACTGCAGGAAGTAGGTGTCCTGGAACAGACGGATATAATTATCCAGGCCGTTGAACCTCATCTGTGTAAAGCCATTGTACGAAGTAAAGCTCATACCGACCGCCATCACGGCCGGGATCAGCAAAAAGATCACAAAGCAGAGAAAAGCAGGTGCGATCAGCAGCCAGCCTGCCAGTGTTTTATGCGCACGAATCGATTTTTTCGGGGCCATTTTTATTCTCCTCAAATAAGCGCTGCAGCCCGTGGAATACCCGCCGGGACTGCAGCGCATATCATCGCCTGGGCTGCGGATCAAGTATTGCGATACTGTTCCAGCAGTTTATTGCCTTCTGTTGTCATTACTTCCAGCGTCTGCTCCGGCGTCTGGCGGCCTTCAAACATTTTTTCGATCTCAGGGCCGTAGCACGTTCCCTCCAGATTGACAAAGCCGGGCACATCCGAACGAATCTTCAGGTTTTCAAGATCCGCCAGCACATTCTTGAGGTAAGGATCGCTGGTAAACTGCTCATCGTTTTGGATGGATTTCAGCGCAGACAAACCACCCAATACTTCGCACCATTGCAGGCTGTAATCGTCATCGTGCAGCGTCGTTTCCATAAAATCGAGCGCAACTTCAGGGTGCTCGGCGCGGGCCGGGATCATCAGGCTGAAGCTTGTCTGCACGCCGCCGGCCTTGGCGCCCGATGCGCGCCCCGCCGGGATCGGCACAAAAGTAAAGTTCATCTCGCTGCCGTAGTTCCTGTATGTGCGCAGCATCGAAGTGGGCCAGAACGTCATTGCTTCCTCGCCCGTCAGGAACCCGTCGCTGCCGTTGGAGGCCGCATACTGGGTGCTGTACACGCCGGCATCGATAAGCTCTTTATAAAAATTAAGAACTTCCAGCGCACGATCGTCAAGATTGACGGTCAGCCCGTCATCGCTCAGCGGCTGACCACCGTTGGCGACCAGGAAACTGTTGAACAGCGTAGGTGCCATCTTCATGTTCAGGCCCGCTTTCACGCCCTCCACATCCATTGCCGCGATAGCGGCTTCCTTTAATTCATCCCACGTACCGGGCGCTTCCTCGATGCCCGCCGAGTTAAGAATATCCATATTGACATAGATGCCCCAAATATCGATGTTCATCGGCAGACCATACAGATGGCCTTCATACGTCAATTCCGCAATGGATTGGTCGTTGAAATCGGCGGTATCGATGCCATGCGCAGCCAAGCCTTCATCGATCGGCTGTAGCTGCCCCATCTTGGCATAGCGGCGGACTTCGTTGGCATCCCACAGCATAATGTCGGGCACATCCCCCGCCAGTGACGCCGCCTGATAGGCGTTCACGAGATCCGCCTGACATACATACGTGATATTGGTGCCTTTTTCGGCGTTGTAAGAATCGATGATGGCAGTAATCTGGTCGCCCACATCGCCATCCCATGGCCCCCAAAACACAACTTCTTCGTCGGTCAGTGTGACCGGCACAGCCGCGTTCCCTTCCCCACTCTCGGTCGTGGTGGAGGAAGGGTCTGCCGCATCGCCGGCCGCGGCCGAACTTTCGCCGCCTGTGCTCCCGCACCCTGCCAAGGAGAGAAGCAGGCTGCCCGCCAACAGGCCGGCCATAAGTTTTTCGTGCTTTTTCATTGCTGTGTTCATCCTTTCCTGTTTCATTATTTTGTCGATGAATTGACTTCATATTTCATTTTCATTATATTAAAATGAAAATATTTGTCAATCAAAATTCCGCAAAATTCACCTTCCGCCCTTACATTCTACCTTTTGCCACATTGTACTCCCCACTTATTTGTGCAGTCTGCACAGTCGCGCGGCGGCTTATTCTCCCCCGCGTTGACAAGCGAAGCAAAACCAATGTATCATGATAGTATATCCAACCAAAATGCGCATACCAGGAAAGGGTGTTCCCGCCGTGAGTGAGACCGTGTACGACCGCATTGCCTTGATTGAACGCTATGCAACAAAGCAAGAAAAAGTAATCATCCAGTTTTTGCGCACCCACCCAGCCAAAGACCTTCTGCTTTTATCCATCACTGAATTTTCAGAAAAAGTCGGCGTCGGTGATGCAACGATGCTGCGTTTCTGCCGCAAGCTTGGCTTGAAAGGCTATTCGGAATTCCGTTTTTTGCTTTCCCAAAGCACCGATGACCAGCAAGGGGCCGCAGGCAACGATGCCGACGAGATTTTAAGCAACATGGTCACTGCCCTGCACTCCACCCACGAGCTGCTCCGCCAGGAAGAGATCGAAAAGGCCGCCGGCATCGCCTTGCAGGCCCGGCGACTGTACGCGCTGGGCAGCGGGAACTCCGGTTTGGCTGCGCAGGAATTCTGCAACAAAGTGTTGCGCTTTGGGTTACCCTGCTCTTACTGGGCAGATTCCCACTTTCAAACAATCGCCGCTTCCCTGTTGGGGGCAGAGGATGCACTGATCCTGTTCTCTGTCAGCGGCGGTACAAAAGATATGCTGGACATTGCCAAGCACGCCATCCAGCGTGGGGTAAAGCTGATCATTATCACCAATTACCTGAAATCACCGCTTGCCAAATATGCCGACGCCCTGCTGTGTGTTGTCGCCAAAAGCGCCCCGCTGAACAGCGGTTCGCTGGTATCCAAAGTATCGCAGCTCTATGTTATAGACGTACTGAGCCGCGAGATTCGCCACCGCATGGGCAAAACAGCCGAAGAGAACCTCAAGCAGACAGCACTGGCGGTCATGGACAAGGAGATTTGAACCGGACGGTACGGGTATACAAATCAGCCCGGTGTATCTTTTCGCAAGCCTTCCGCCCCAAGGCGCGCTGGCAGTCGAGTTCGACTATGCTCCCTCCGATGAGAGCCTGCCGTGGAATGACCCCGGCGCGCGTAAGGGAAAGCCCGCCGCCCTGCGCTGTTGGAATTTTGGGCGGCCTTGGTCAAAGTATAAAACGATCGCGAAACAGGCGGCTGGTTTCAGCCGCCTGTTTCGCGATCTTGCTTTCCCTGTGGGCGGCCCGTGGCGGACAGCCCGATAAATGGTCCGTTACCGATTCAGGGTGCTTGCCCTGTTCATCATTAAAATATCTTTTTCCCATTTCCACAAATGATCTTCGTGCCTTGCTATCCAATCATCTATTTCGTCTGCTTCCGCCAGCCATTCTGCGGGGTAGTCACAATTTTGTGCATATGCAGCATCTTGGTAATCGTGTATTCCGCTTTCAAATATGTCTGCCATGGCTTGTTCCCCATTTTCTCTCAAATAAGAGACCGTCATTTCCATCCCTTTCCTATCCCCTGCTTCATAAAAAGTCCAAACGCCGCTTCTCCTGGAGGTTCCGAACCATGTCGAGATCGTCAAAAAAGCTGTGATCCAGGGCTGGCGGGGTTCGGGGAAATCATGGTACAGTTTCATAAAGAAGTCGACTTCTATCCCGCACATATCTTTGTCGCCTGTTCTTGATAGCCTTTGATACAACTGTTCCCATTCATTCATATCTTATCCCTGCCAATTTATTATTTATTTTCGGCTCTATTATACTATGGGCAGTCATATTTTGGGAATAGAGGAATTGTAAACTTACTGAACATGAACGGCTTTCGGCACTTTGTGCCAGTGGTAAAGCCGCGGCGCCCCGGGTACAACAAAAAGCGTCCGCTAGGGCGCGGACGCTTTCTGCTGTGCCGCCCGTGTCAAGAGACACGGGCGGCACAAAAAAGAAACGGAGGAGAGAAACGCTAAGAGAGAAACGCTAAGTTTTTTGCGCCTTACCAGCCGGCCAGGGCGCGGCCCAGGGCGCGGCAGCGGTCGAGGGCTTCGTCGTCGGGCGCTTCGTTGACGATCAGGCCGCTTTCATCGTAGAGCACGGCGCCGTCCTCTTTGCAGCGGGCAGCCCACTGTTCCATCCATTCGCCGCTGCCCCAGCCGTAGGAACCGAACAGCGCGATCTTTTTGCCGCCCAGGCTGCCCTCCAGCCCGGCAAACATCGGCTCAAACTCGCTTTCCTCGAGCTGCTCGGCCCCCATGGCCGGGCAGCCGAAAGCCACTGCATCGTAGTTCCCAAGGTCGGCTGCGGTGAAGGCGGCGGCCTCCAGCAGCGCGGCGTTTGCGCCTTCGGCCACAGCCTGCGCCATGGCGGCGGTGTTGCCGGTGCCGCTCCAGTAAACAACTGCTACTTTGTTCATAACAAATTCTCCTTTGCTTGTATGGTATGTCAGGCCGCCACGGTCAGCCGGGAGACCGGCACGCCGCGGCGGTAACAACGCAGGTAGACCTCGGTACATTTGCGCAGCCGCACATACTGCGCCCGCGCCTGCTCGGGGTCCTGGTAGGACTTCCAGTAGCCGGTGAAGGTGGAATTTTTGCCCCGGTTTTTGATAAAGCCGACCACATCGGCCAGCGGATAGTCCAGAAAAACGCCGATCTCATGCGGGAACTCGCCGCCTTGCCGCAGGCGGGCGCACAGGTGGTCCAGGCAGCCGCGGCAGCCGTCCGCCGCCGGGTACCCCACCGCATCCAGCAGCGCCCGCGGCGCGGCCTGGCCGAGAATGGCCCCCAGCCGCGCGGGGCGGTAGACGTAGAGCAGGTAGGCCGCAGCGCGCGGGCAGAAGTGCAGCGCTTCGATCTCGACCCCGCGCGGAGCGAGCTGCCGCCGCCAGCTTGCGAGGGTACCGGCCATGACGGCGGCGTCCGGCTCGACCCAACGGAACAGGTTGGCGGCTTTCAGCCCCGCCATGACCGGGGCGCACTGGGTAACAAAGGTCCTGCCAAAATCACGCTGCATAGGGGGCCTCCTCTTTTGGTAATCGTTTTTGTTTGCGCGGTGGTTAGTTATTGCTAACTTTCATCCCTAAAAATATCCCCTTACAGCGGCCAAGCGGCGCGCGGCAGCGGGGGCGCTATGAGCGGCAGGAGTTAGTATTGACTAACCAGCAACTACACAATACCACACCCGCCGCCTTCTGTCAAGTGGGAATTTTGCGCCGCGGCTAAAAAGGCGGGCACGGCGGCGCGGACCTTTGGCCGCCCGGCCGGCCTTGACAGCCCGCCGGTGCGAGGCTATAATGGAGGAAGTTAGTTCCAACTAATTTCCGGAACAGGAGGGATGCGCATGGCGGGTACAATTTTGTTGGGGCTGCTGCTCCCCTTTGCGGGCACGGCGCTGGGCGCGGCCTGCGTGTTTGTGCTGCGCCGGAACTTGCGCGACGGCGTACAGCGCGCGCTGACCGGCTTTGCCGCCGGCGTGATGGTGGCGGCCAGCGTGTGGAGCCTGCTGATCCCGGCCATGGACCAGGCGGCCGGCCTGGGCGCGTGGGCGTTTTTGCCGGCGGCGGGCGGGTTCTGGCTGGGCGTCGGCTTTTTGCTGCTGCTGGACCACCTGATCCCACACCTGCACCGGGACAGCGACTGCCCGGAAGGCCCCCGCTGCGCGCTGGGCCGCAGCGCGATGCTGACGCTGGCC
This sequence comes from uncultured Gemmiger sp., assembly GCA_944382805.1. GTDB lineage: Bacteria > Bacillota > Clostridia > Oscillospirales > Ruminococcaceae > Gemmiger. Next base: position 8,446 of record CALWNS010000060.1, read on the forward strand.
GTCACGCTGCACAACATCCCCGAAGGGATGGCCGTGGGCGCGGTGTACGCGGGCCTGCTGGCGGAAAATACGCCGGTCACGCTGGCGGGCGCAGCGGCGCTCTCGCTGGGCATCGCCATCCAGAATTTCCCCGAGGGGGCTATCCTTTCGATGCCGCTGCACGCCGAGGGCCTGCCCCGCCCGCGGGCGTTTTCCTATGGCGCGCTGTCCGGCGCGGTGGAACCGGCGGCCGCAGCGCTGACCATCCTGGCCGCGGGCTGGCTGGTGCCGGCGCTGCCGGTGCTGCTGAGCTTTGCCGCCGGGGCGATGCTTTATGTAGTGGTGGAGGAGCTGATCCCCGAAATGTCGGTGGGCGGGCACTCCCACGCGGGGGTGCTGGCCTTTGCCGCCGGCTTCACACTGATGATGGCGCTGGACGTGGCGCTGGGGTGAACGCGGCGCGCCCGCCTTTTGTATCCAATGGTTGGCAAGCGCCAGCCTGCTTCCAATTCAGTCTTTTGCACAAGCAAGGAGGATGTGCTATGTGGAAGTATACTATAGAAGTGCGCGGCATGATGTGCGCCATGTGCGAAAGCCATGTCAACGACGCAGTGCGCCGCGCACTGCCGGTCAAAAGCGTGCGCTCGTCCCGCGCCAAAAACGAGACGGTGGTGCTGGCCGAACAGGCGCTGGACGAAGCCGCGCTGCGCGCCGCCATCACCGCCACCGGCTACGAGGCAGGCGGCATCACCCGCCAGCCGGCACAAAAGGGCCTGTTCGGCTGGCATTGAACGGCGGGGCGAACGCCCTGGTACAGCTTGTAAAAAACGGTATGGTGCCGCAGCGGTGCCGGATGGCTTTCAGGAAGCGATAAAGGAGCGATGTGTTATGGGGCCGAAGATGATCGAAGCCAGTGAGATCGAAAAAATATTTTTGGAGCGTTCCCGGCAGGAAAAGCAGGAAAAGCTGGCCCGCTTCCGCCGCCTGAACCGGTTTGTGCGCAAGGGGCAGATCGTGTTTGCCGGCTCTAGCCTGATGGAGCAGTTCCCTATCTATGAGTTTTTGCTCGATTTCCGGCTGCCCTACACGATCTACAACCGCGGCGTCGGCGGATTTACCACGACCGAATTTTACGATGCGCTGGAGGACTGCGTCTTTGCGTTGGAGCCTGCGCATCTGTTTGTGAACATCGGCACCAACGACCTTAACGTCCCCGATTACAAACGGGAAGCGCTGCTGGCCAACTACGAAAAGATCCTGCGGGCCATTCAAAACCGCCTGCCGCAGGTAAAGCTCTACCTGCTGGCCTATTACCCGGTCAACCCCGCGGCGGCCACCATCCCCTATATGCAGGAGGTGTTCCGCCGCCGCACCAATGCGCGCATCCGGGAAGCGAGCGCCGGCGTGCAGGCGCTGGCCGCGCGCTATGGCGCGCAGTTTTTGGACTGCAACGCCGGTTTGACCGATGCAAACGGCGATTTGAAGGCCGAGTACACCGTAGAAGGGATGCATATGTACGCCGACGGCTACAAGCCCGTGCTGGACGCCCTGCTGCCCACGCTGCGCAGCATCGCG
>CALWNS010000061.1 GCA_944382805.1 uncultured Gemmiger sp.
ACGACCGCCTGCAGCGGGTCCACAAACAGCAGGATGACCACGCCCGGCAGCGCGCCCATATACATACCGAAAATGGGGATCAGGTTGGCGAAGGCCACCAGCACGCTGAGCATGGGCGCGTAGCTCAGCCCCAGCACGCTCATGACCGCGCACAGCGCCAGGCCGATGATGGCCGAAGCCACGATCTTGCCAAAGAAAAAGCCGGCAAAGGTCTGGTTGGCAAAGCGGCACAGGTCCAGCACCATGGTGGCCGCGCGGCGCGGCAAAAGCGCCCGCACCAGCACCCGCAGCTGCAGCAGCAGGTGGTCCTTATCGGCCAGCATGAACAGGCTGCCGGCCAGCGCCACCACGATCTGCACCGCATAGGCGGCCAGGTTGCCCACCGCGCCGACCAGCCCCGGCACCCCGCCGCTCAGCGTGGCCGAAAGGCTGGCCATCCACTGCTCGTAATCCTCCAGCGCTTCGATCAGCGGTTTCAGGCTGACGCCGTACCGCACCTCCAGCCCGGCCAGCGTCCGCTGCAAAGCGGCGACCGAATCCGGCAGGCCGCGGAAAAAGGCGGTCACGCTGGCCACCACCTGCGGCACCACCAGCCAGACCAGCAAAAACACCGCCAGGCCGGCCAGCACATAGGCCGCCAGGATGGCCGCCCAGCGCAGGCCGGGGCGGCCGCGGAACAAAAAGCGGTGCAGCGGGCGCACAAGGGTATCCAGCACATAGGCCAGCACCGCCGCCCAGCCGAACGGCGCGGCCAGGCGCAGCAGCGCGCCGGCCTGCGCCAGCAGCGCGCCCAGCTGGCTGAGCACGATGACGCAGGCAATGCACAGGAAAGCCATGCCGAGCCAGTCCCGGATGGCGCTTGGTTTTTTGTCCAGCCAATGTTTGGGATTCATAGGGGCGCTCCTGTTCCGCAAAAGGGAAAAAACGCGGGCGCCGCCGCAGGGGTGGCCGCCCGTTTCCGGGTACGGCGGTCTTTAGCCGGTTTCGCCGGGCTGGTCCCCCGCTTCCGGTTCCGGGGCCAGCGGGGTCTCGCCGCCGGTGGCGGGGTCCAGGCCGCGGGCGGTCAGGCCCGCGCCCACCGCCTGCTTGAGCAGCGCGGCCAGCACGGCAACGACCGGCACGCCGATGACCATGCCGGCAATGCCGAACAGCCCGCCGCCCACAACGATGGCCACCATGACCCACAGCCCGGAGATGCCGGTGGCCCCGCCCAGGATGCGCGGGGCGATAAAGTTGCCGTCGATTTGCTGGATGACCAAAATCAGGATGCAGAAGATCAGCGCCTGCAGCGGTTCGCCGCTGAGCAGCAGCAGCAGCGCGCTGGGCACCGCGCCGATATACGGCCCGGCGATGGGGATGATGTTGGTGACCGCCACCAGCACGGCGATCATGGGCGCATAGTTGAGCTGCAGGATCAGCATGGCGATGAAGGTTTCCACCCCCACGAACAGCGCGTCCAGCAGCTGGCCGCCAATGTAACCGCTGAAGGTGCGGTTGGCCAGCTGGAACACCGACTGGATGCCGGCCGCCGCGCGCGGCGGGAACAGCGCGCGCAGCAGCGCGCGGCAGGCTTTGAGCAGGGGTTCTTTTTCCGCCAGCAGGTAGATGCTGGCCGCCAGGCTGACCACCGCGTTGACCACGCGGCCGGCCGCCGCGCCGGCCCCGGCCGCCGCGGCGCTGGCCACGGCGGACATGGCGTTGCCCAGCGCGGTCTGGAACTGTTCGCCGGATTCCTCCAGGTGGGCGGTCAGGCCGGCGATCAGGTCGGTGCCGGCGTTGAAGCGGCCCAGCAGGTCGGTCAGGAACGCGGCCGTGTTATCCAGGTAAGCGGGCAGGGCGTTGACGAACATACTGATGCTCTGGATGAGCTGCGGCACGATCAGCCCGATGACGGCGGCCAGCACGGCGACGGCGGTCAGGTAGGCCAGCACGATGGCCGGCGCGCGTTTGCCGCGGAACAGTTTTTCGGCATAAAAGCGGGCGGGGATATCCAGCACATAGGCCAGCGCAATGCCGCCGGCAAACGGCGAAAGCGCCCCCAGCACCGCGCCCACGCCCCCGGCTGTGCCCGGCAGCGCGCCGATCACCAGCCAGATGACGGCGGCCGCGGCAAACAGATACAGCAGATCCCGCGCCGTGCGCGGGGTGCGGTCGAGCCAGTTTTTCATGGTTTCCCTCCATACGAGCGGCGGGCCGGCCCCGCCGCGTTCTTGCTTTGATTATTCCTTGCGATGTATGTTATAATACCCATACATTCATCATACCACAGCTTTGTGCAGACAGAAAGGGATAATTTATGAACATTCTGGTCAGCAGCTGCCTGTTGGGGGCCGCGTGCAAGTATTCCGGCGGGGACAACGCCTGCCCCGCCCTGCTGGCCGCGCTGGCCGCCGGCGGGCACACGCCGGTGCCGGTCTGCCCGGAGATATACGGCGGCCTGCCCACGCCGCGCCCGCCGGCCGAGCGCCGCGGCGCGCGGGTGGTGACCGCCGCCGGCGCCGACGTGACCGCCCAGTACGAAAAAGGGGCGGCCATCGCCGTACAGCTGGCCCGCGCGGCCGGCTGCCGGGCGGCCATCCTGAAAGCCAACAGCCCCAGCTGCGGCTGCGGGCAGATCTACGACGGCAGCTTTGCCCACCGCCTGGTCCCCGGCGACGGCGTGGCCGCCGCGGCCCTGCGCGAAGCCGGGCTGGCGGTCTATACCGAGCAGGACGGCCCGGCCTGGCTGGCGGCGCTGCCGAAGGAGGAAGCAAAATGAGCAAAAAGCAATACCGCCTGGCCCTGGTGCTGGAGGGCGGCGCGGTGCGCGGCATCTACACGGCCGGCGTACTGGACGTGCTGATGAAGCACGGCGTGCAGGCGGACATGGTGATCGGCACGTCGGCCGGGTGCATCCACGGGGGCTGCTATGTGTCCGGCCAGGCCGGGCGCAGTATCCGCTATTACCGCAAATACCGCAAAAACCGGCACTTTATGGGCTTTTACTCGCTGCTGACCAGCGGCGAGATGGTGGGCCGCAAGTTCTGCTACGAGGACCTGCCCCTGCGGCTGGACCCGTTTGACGAAGCGGCATTTGAGGCTTCGCCCATAGACTTTTACGTTACGGTGACCAATGTCGAGACCGGGCAGGCCGAGCATATTTTGTGCGACGAACTGCGCGTGGGCGGCAAGATGGAACTGCTGCGGGCCGGGGCCTCGATGCCTCTGTGCTCGCACATTGTGGAATACGGCGGGTGCAAGTACCTGGACGGCGGCGTGGCGGACAGCATCCCCTACCGCGCGGCGCTGGACCTGGGCGCGCAGCGCTGCCTGGCGGTGCTGACCCAGCCGGCCGGCTACTTAAAAAAAGACGGCAGTATGCTGCCGTTCCGCGCGGCGTACCGCCGGTACCCGAAGTTCGTGGAGGCGATGGCCCGCCGGCCGCTTGCCTACAACGCCCAGGTGGTGGAGGTGGAGCAGGCGGCGCGCCGCGGCGAAGCGTTTATGTTCCGGTCCTGCCGCAACACCGGCATCTCCCGCATGGAGCGCGACCCGGCTGTGATCGATGAGCAGTACGCCCTGGGCCGCGCCGACGCCGAAGCCGCCTGGCCCGCGCTGCAAGCGTGGCTAACGCAAGCATAAACCAAACGCCCCGCCGGCGCAAAACCGGCGGGGCGCTGCTTGTTTGCGTCAGCGTTCTTCCAGCGGTATGTAGGGCTGTTCGCGGCCGACGTACTTGTAGGCGGGGCGGATGATGCGGTTGGCGAACTCGACCTCCTCCACGCGGTGGGCGCACCAGCCCGGCACGCGGGCGATGGCGAACAGCGGGGTATACAGGTCCTCGCTGATGCCCAGCATCCGGTAGATCAGCCCGCTGAACAGATCCACGTTGGCGCAGGAGCGCGGGCGGTTGGGGTGTTCTTCGGCAATGACGGCTGGGGCCAGCTTTTCGATCAGGCAGAGCATCTCGTACTCCTCGTCATAGCCTTTCTCGTAGGCCAGGTGGCGGGCGTGGGTCTTAAGGATCTGCGCGCGCGGGTCGCTCAGCGTATACACCGCGTGGCCCATGCCGTAGATCAGCCCGCTGCCGTCGCCGGCCTGGCGGCGCAGGATGCGGCGCAGCAGTTCGCGCACCTCGCCTTCGTCCTGCGGGTCCTGCACCTGCTGCAAAATGTAGTCCAGCTGGCGCATGACCTTGAGGTTGGCGCCGCCGTGCTTGGGGCCTTTGAGCGCGCCGATGGCCGCCGAGATGGCGGCGTAGGTATCGGTGCCGGAGCTGGAAAGTACGCGCCAGGTAAAGGTGGAACAGTTGCCGCCGCCGTGGTCGGCGTGTACCAGCAGGCAGAGGTCGAGCAGGCGGGCCTCCTCGCGGGTGAACTTTTTGTCCGCGCGGTAGGTGGAAAGGATGTGCTCGGCCGTGCTCTGGCCCGGCGTGGGCAGGTGGAAGTACATACTGCCCCGGTCGTACACGCGGCGCTTGATCTGGTAGGCGTTGACCATCATGGTGGGCAGCTCAGCGATCAGGTTGACGCTCTGGCGCAGGATATTGGGCAGGGAGTTGTCCTCGGCGTGTTCGTCGTAGCTGTACATGGCCAGCACGCTGCGGGCCATCTTGTTCATGATGCTGGGCGAAGGCGAGTTGAGGATCATATCGTCGGCAAAGCCGCGGGGCAGTTCGCGGTGGCTTTCCAGCAGCTTGCGGAAGCGGGCGAACTGGTCGGCCGTGGGCAGGCTGCCGAACAGCAGCAGCCAGACGACCTCCTCGAACATAAAGCGGTCGTGGGCGTCGGCTTCGGCGGCCAGGGTATCGATATCGATGCCGCGGTAGACCAGGCGGCCCGGGATGGGCTTGACGGCGCCGTCCGGCTGCTTTTCGTAGCCGATGACGTTGGACACGTTGGTGATGCCGGCCAGCACGCCGGTGCCGTCGGCGTTGCGCAGGCCGCGCTTGACCCCCAGGCGGTCCGCTTCGTGCGGGTCCAGGTGGGCGTTATGCGCCAGGTATTCGCCGCACAGCAGCTCCAGTTCCTCCGGCTCCAGGGCCGGAACGTCGGGATAGTACATCGGTCATTCCCCTTTCTTTGCCAATACCGCGGGCTGGCAGATCCCGTATGGGTTAATTTTATCGAATCGAGGCGGCTTCGTCAAGCCCCGGCCTTAAATTAAGTAATTTTTGCTCATACGGCGCTTTATTTTATTAAGTGGCTCGCCGACAAACGCCCGCATGACATTAATTGATTTCGTTGACAAGGGCCGCCAAAACGGGTATACTCGTGGTGATAGACTATACATCGGTAAAAGCTCGCAGCACACCCGGAGCGGCCGAGTTTTTTCGAAACGAAAGGAGCAATTCCATGAAGCTGCATGAAAACGGCGTGTTTCTGGTAAACGGCCGGCTGTGCGAGACCGCGCCCGCGGGCGTGACCCCCGAGCAGGCCAGGACCGGCACCATCGCCTACGGTATTTTGAAAGCGCACAACACGGCCCCCGATATGAAGGACCTGCGCTTAAAGTTCGATTCGATGACCAGCCACGACATCACCTATGTCGGCATCATCCAGACCGCGCGCGCCTCCGGCATGGAAAAGTTCCCCCTGCCCTATGTGCTGACCAACTGCCACAACAGCCTGTGCGCGGTGGGCGGCACCATCAACGAGGACGACCACCAGTTTGCGCT
>CALWNS010000062.1 GCA_944382805.1 uncultured Gemmiger sp.
AGCTGTAGTTGATGGCGATCAGCACCGCCCCCAGTACGGTCAGCACCGCGCCGGTCATGCGGTTGAGCAGCAGCGTGCTGGCCCGCGTGGCGATGCGCGCGGCCGCCTGCGCCCAGCCCAGGGTGAAAATGATGCACAAAATCAGCAGGTCGGTGCGCGGCGCGCCGCCCAGGGCAAAGTGGCTCACCGCGCCGGTCAGGGCGGAAAAGGTCATAATGAACACGCTGGTGCCCACGGCCGTTTTCAGCTCATAGCCCAGCACCACGGTCAGCACCAGCAGCATCATCATGCCGCCGCCTGCGCCAAAGAACCCGCAGATCAGCCCGATGACGGTGCCGCCGCCGATGCCCTTGGCCACCCGCACGGCCAGCGATTCGCCCTCCAGCGTGCGCCGGGTCGATGTGACCGGCACGAACAGGAACTTCAGCCCCAGCACCAGCAGCATCAGCACCGAAGTGTCGCCCAGCGTGCTGCTGGGGATCAGCGTGGACAGGTAGCTGCCCACCATGGTCATGACCAGCACGCTGACCATCATCACCAGCCCGTTGCGGATGTCGATGCAGCGGTTTTTGGCATAAGTATAAGCGCTGGCCGCGCTGGCCAGAACATCGCTGGCCAGCGCGATGCCAATGGCGCTGTAGGCGTCTATGTGCAAAAAGGTCACCAGCATCGGCGTGATGACGGTGGCGGCGCTCATGCCCGCGAACCCCGTGCCGATGCCGGCCCCGGCCCCGGCCAAAAAGCAGATCCACACTTCGTACAGATATTCGTTCAAAAACAAGGCCTCCTACCTATGGACCTGTGTATGATACACCCCACTATACCACAAAACGGCCGGCTTGCAAAGTGGGGCGGGGCGCCCCAAAGCCCCGGCAAATGTGGAAAATCGTTTAAATTTTTGTGAAGCCCGCCGGGGCTTGACGCGGCGGCCCGTACACGCTAAGATGGAAAGCGTGCGGGCCGCCCGGCCCGCCCCGACAAATTTGTAAGGAGTTACCCCCATGCCGGCAGCTACTTTGTTTGCAAGCGATACCCTGCGCGGCCAGCTGGCCGCCGTGGTGCGCCTGAGCGTCCCGGCGGTGCTTGCGCAGATCTCGGCCACCGCCATGCAGTATATCGACGGCACCATGGTCGGCAGCCTGGGGGCGAACGCCACGGCGTCCATCGGCCTTGTTTCCAGCACCACCTGGCTGCTGGGCGGGCTGTGCTCGGCCGCGGCCACCGGCTTTTCGGTGCAGGTGGCGCACCGCATCGGCGCGGGGGACGACGCCGGCGCGCGCGCCGTGGTGCGCCAGGCGGCGGTGTTTTCGGCCTGGTTCGGGCTGCTGCTGGCGGCGGCCGGCATGGCGCTCAGCGCGCCGCTGCCCGCCTGGCTGGGCGGCGCGGCGGACATCCGGGGCGACGCGGCGGCCTACTTTTTCATCTACGCCTGCGCGCTGCCCGCGCTGCTGGTGCAGCAGATGTTCGGCATGATTTTGCAATGCAGCGGCGATATGCGCACGCCCAGCGTGCTCAACGTGCTCATGTGCGTGCTGGACGTTATCTTTAACAGCCTGCTGATCTTCCCCGGCCTGGACCTTGGCCCGGTGCGCCTGCCCGGCGCGGGGCTGGGCGTGGCCGGCGCGGCGCTGGGCACCGCGCTGGCGCAGGCGGTGGTGGCGGCGCTCATGCTGTGGACCGTGCTGGCCAAAGCGCCGCGCCTGCGCCATGTGGGCGGCAGCTGGCGGCCGGAGGGCGGCTGCCTGCGCACGGCGGCGCGCATCGCCATCCCCGCGGCGGTCGAGCGCGTCACGTTAAGCGCCGCGCAGATCGCGGCCACGCGCATCGTGGCCCCGCTGGGCACCGTGGCCGTGGCCGCCAACTCGCTGGCCGTCACGGCCGAAAGCCTGTGCTATATGCCGGGCTACGGCATTTCGGCCGCCGCCACCACGCTGGTGGGCCAAAGCCTGGGCGCGGGCAAAAAACCGCTGGCCCGGCGCTTTGCCTGGCTGTCCACCGCGCTGGGCATGGCGGTCATGGGCGCGGCGGCGGTGCTTATGTACCTGGGCGCGCCGGCGCTGTTCGCCATCCTCACGCCGGACGCCGCCGTGCGCACGCTGGGCGTGCGCGTGCTGCGCATCGAAGCCTTTGCCGAGCCGCTGTTCGCCGCCTCCATCGTGGCGGCGGGCGCGCTGCGCGGCGCAGGCGATACGCTGGCCCCCAGCGTTATGAACCTGGTCAGTATGTGGGGCGTGCGCATCACGCTGGCCGCGCTGCTGGCCCCGCGGTTCGGCCTGGCGGGCGTGTGGGGCGCCATGTGCTTTGAGCTGTGCGTGCGCGGCGTGCTGTTCCTGGTCCGCCTGCTGCGCGGCCGCTGGCTGGAAAAGGCGAAAGTATAAAACATAAAAAACGCAAAAAGCAGGGCGCAGGCCCCGGCAAAGCGGATCGCTTGCCGGTGCCTGCGCCCTGTGGCGTTATTGTGTAAAGGGGAATGCCGGTCAGGGACCCGCGGCGGGGCGCATCGCCCCCCGGCGGGCGGAAACGTGCAGCGCGGCCGCCAGCGCCAGCCCGGCGGCGATGCAAAACAGGCTGATGATCTGCGCGCCGGAAACAGGGCCGGCCAGGCCGCGGGCTTCGTCGCCGCGGTAAAACTCGGTGCAAAAGCGCAGCAGCCCGTACCCCAGCAGGTAGACGGCCATCCGCCGCCCCGGCCGGCGGTACGCCGGCAGCAGCAAAAGCAGCAGGGCCAGGTCGCCGGCGGCCTCCCACAATTGGATGGGGACCAGCGGGACCCCGGCCGGGGCCAGCCCGCCGGGCGGGTAGACAACGCCGCAGGCGGCGCTTGTCGGTTTGCCGTAGCAGCACCCGGCGCAAAAGCACCCGACCCGGCCGACCGCGTGGACAAGCGGCAGCGCGGGCAGAAAGACCTCCTCCAGCAAAGGGAAGCTTATTTTGCGCGCCGCCAGCAGGGCGGCTGCGCCCGCCGCCAGGCCGAACAGCCCGCCGTAGAAAACCAGGCCGCCGTACACATAGCGCTGCAAAAACAAAAGCGGCGCCCGGCGCAGGAGCGGCAGGTCAGCCGCCAGGGCGGGCCATACCAGCACCAGCGAATAGACCTTGGCGCCGGCCAGCGCGCAAAGCCCGGAAAAGATGGAACTGTTTTTGTCGGAGCTGGATTTTGACAGCGAGGAACAGAAAAAGCGGTTCTTTGCGGCGGTGCGCGCGCTGGCCAAAGGCCGCAGGGAGCTTTGAGCGCCGCAAGAGAAAGAAAGCAAAAAACAAAGGCCCGCCGCCCGCGCCGCCACCCGGCGCGGGCGGCGGGAAATACTTTTTTATACCGGGTGACTTTCCGCCTTCTTCATGGTACAATAAAAACAACGCAAGCCTGACCATGCAAGGAGGAAGGCCATGATCTATACCGAAGAGCAGTTGCGCTACCTGCGCGTGCTGGCCCAGCAGTTCCCCACCATTGCGGCGGCGGCCAGCGAGATCATCCGCATCGAGGCGATCAACCGCCTGCCCAAGGGCACCGAACATTTTATGAGCGACCTCCACGGCGAAAACGAGGCGTTTTTGCACATTTTGAACAGCGCCTCCGGCGTGATCCGCGAAAAAATCGACCAGGTCCTGGGCGAGCAGGTCCCCGCGGCCGAGCGCGCCGAGCTGGCCACCCTGGTCTATTACCCCGTGCAGAAGCTGCCGGAGCTGAAAGCCGCCCAGACCGACCTGGGCGGCTGGTACCGCAAAACGCTGCTGCGCCTGATCCAGCTGTGCCGGCTGGTCTCCAGCAAGCACACCCGCGCCCATGTGCGCAGGTGCCTGCCCAAAAGCTGCGCCTATATCCTGGACGAGCTGCTGCACGCCCACTTTGAGGACCACGACAAAGACCTGTACTACGGCCAGATCATCGACAGCATCCTGCGCTACGAGCGGGCCGACGCCTACGTCATCCGCTTTTGCCAGGTCGTCAAGCACCTGGCCGTGGACCGGCTGCACATTCTGGGCGATATTTTCGACCGCGGCCCGCGCCCGGACCTGATCCTGGACCAGCTGATGGAACACCACGACGTGGACCTGCAGTGGGGCAACCACGACGTGGTGTGGATGGGCGCGGCCGCCGGCAGCCCGGTGTGCATTTTTACGGTGCTCAAGACCTCGCTGGCTTACGGCAACCTGGACCTGATCGAGACCGGCTACGGCATCAGCCTGCGCGGGCTGGAACGCTTTGCCTGGCTGGTGTACGGCGGCGGCGCGGGCAAGGAACAGCCCGCGCGCTGGGTGCCCCACCTGGACCCGCGCGCCCAGCCCGACCCGGAGGCCCAGCGCCGCGACGCCGCCATGCACAAGGCGGTCACGCTGCTTTTGTTCAAGCTGGAGGCGCAGGCCATCGCCCGCAACCCGGATTTTGGTATGCAGGGGCGGGACTACCTGAACCAGATCGATTAC
>CALWNS010000063.1 GCA_944382805.1 uncultured Gemmiger sp.
CCGAGATCATCAAGCTGCACAAGCGCCTGGCCACCACCTTCATCTACGTTACCCATGACCAGACCGAGGCCATGACCATGGGCGACCGCATCGTCGTTATGAAGGACGGCGTCATCCAGCAGGTCGATACCCCGCAGAACCTGTACGATTATCCCTGCAACCTGTTCGTGGCCGGCTTCATCGGCAGCCCGCAGATGAACTTCCTGGACGGCACCCTGAAGAAGGCCGGCGACCAGTACAGCGCTGACCTGGCCGGCACCATCATCCCGCTTCCCAAGGAAAAGACCGCCGACGGCAAGCTGGACGCCTATGTCGGCAAGACCCTGAAGGTCGGCATCCGTCCCGAGGACATGAAGGACGACGAAGAATTCCTGGCCAAGCATCCCGACAGCCGCCTGACCGCCGAAGTTGAAGTTTCCGAGCTGATGGGCGCCGAGATCTATCTGTACCTGACCTACGAAGGCCAGAACATGATGGCTCGTGTGGCTCCCACCTCCAAGGCGCGCCGCGGCAGCAAGGTCACCGTCGCCATGGATCCGCACAAGATCCACCTGTTCGACGCCGACAGCGAGCTGACCCTGCTCAACTGATCCTGATCGGTTTTCACCATCTGAACGCTCTTATCGGCGGCCCCGCCTTTTGCGGCGGGGCCGCTTTTTCACAACCGCTGGCCGCAGCGGGGAGGGCGCTCACCCAGCGAAGGACGTGCATCATGCGCATCACAGACCTGCTTGGCCCGCGCCGTGTGCTGACGGGGTCGGCAGCTACGACCCAACAACAGGCCCTGCAGGCGCTGCTGGCCGCCCTGGCGGCGGACGGCTGCCTGAAGGACAGCGAGACGTTCCGCCAGGACGTGCTGCGGCGCGAAGGCGAGGGCAGCACCGCCATGGGCGGCGGCATCGCCATCCCGCACGCCAAGAGCCGCGGCGTTTCCCGCCCGGCGCTGGCCGCCATGACGCTGCCGCAGGGCATCGACTGGCCGGGGACCGCGGGCGGCCCCGTGCGGCTGGTGTTCATCATTGCCGCGCCGGTCGACGCGGCCGACCTGCACATACAGGTGCTGGCCGCCCTGGCGCGCTGCCTGATGCAGCCGGACTGCGTGGCCGCCCTGCTGGCGGCCGAAAACCCGCCGGCCTTTTTGCAGGCGCTGGACTGCTGGGAGGAGGAAAAGCACAGCCAGGCCGCGGGCGGCGGCCCGTATGAGCTGCTGGCCGTCACCGCCTGCCCCATGGGCGTGGCCCACACCTTTATGGCGGCCGAAGCGCTGGAACAGGCGGCGGCCGAGATGGGCGTGCGCATCAAGGTGGAGACCAACGGCGCCGACGGCCCGCAGAACGTGCTGGCCCCGGCCGATATCGAACAGGCGCGCTGCATCATCGTGGCGGCGGACCGCACGGTGGAGACCCAGCGGTTCACCGGCCGCACCGTGCTGTTCGTGCCTGTCTCGGAGGCTGTGCGCCAGCCCGAACGCCTGCTGCGCCGCGCGCTCACGGCGGACATCCCGCCCCTGGCCCCGCCGCTGGAATCCTCCCCGGGCGAAAAGCCGGCGGCCGAAAGCGCCGCCGAACTGGCCCAGACGGCCGCCGTCACGGCGGTGCGCCGCCACGGCCGCCACGCCTACAACCACCTGATGAGCGGCATCAACCATATGCTGCCCTTTGTCACGGGCGGCGGCATCCTGATCGCCCTGAGCTATTTCCTCGACCGCGCCAATGTGGGCGACCTGACGTTCGGCAGCGGCACTTCGCTTTCCTGGCTGCTGGGGCAGATCGGGGCGCTGGCCTTTGATATGATGTACCCGGCGCTGGCGGGCTTTTTGGCCATGGCCATGGCCGGGCAGGCGGCTTTCCTGCCCGGCGTGGTGGGCGGGTACCTTGCCTGGTCCGGCATGGCGCTGGCGCCGCAGGCGGACTGGGTCTCCTCCGGCTTTTGGGGCACCGTGCTGGCCGGCGCGGCGGCAGGCTACCTGGTCCGCGGGCTGCGCCGCCTGTGCGCCAAACTGCCCGCCGGCATAGAGCCGCTCAAAACCACGCTGATCTACCCGGTCGTAAGCCTGGCGGCGGTGGCGCTGCTGATGGTGGCGGCCGTCAACCCGCCGCTGGGGCACTTTTACAACTGGCTGTACGCCGTGCTGGAAAGTATGCAGGGCGGCAGCCGCATCGCGCTGGGCGCGGTGCTGGGCGGCATGATGGCCACCGACTTTGGCGGGCCGATCAACAAAGCGGCCTTCCTGTTCGGCACGGCCACGCTCAGCGGCGGGCAGCAGGGCTTTGTGGCGGCCGCCATGCTGGGCGGCATGGTGCCGCCGCTGGGCGTGGCGCTGGCCTGCACGCTTTTCCCCAGCCGCTTTACCAAGGCCGAGCGCCATTCGGCGGTGATGAACTACCTGATGGGCTTTTCCTTTATCACCGAAGGCGCGCTGCCCTTTGCGCTCAAGGACCCGCTGCGGGTCATCCCCAGCTGCGTGGCCGGTTCGGCCCTGGCCGGGGCGCTGGCCCTGTACTGGGGCTGCGGCGTGCCGGCGCCCCACGGCGGGCTGTACCTGCTGCCGCTGGCCGAAGGCCCGCTGTGGATGCTGCTGGCCCTGGCGCTCGGTTCGGCGCTGACGGCCGGGCTGCTGGGCCTGCTCAAAGCGGTGCGCCCCCACGAAAAGCGCCGCGCCGCCCGGCCGGGCGGGCAGGCCGCGCAAAACCGTTAAATTTGCGCGGCCCCGCTTGACTTTGCCGCAAGGGTGTGGTATCGTATACCATGCGCGGAGGGCAAGTCATACCGTTGCAGCAAATAACGCAAATGGATATGGTGCGCCGGATAAGGCACAGGCTGAAATGCCTGTATTTATCCGGCGCTTTTTGTTGCCGCCGCGGACCGGAAATAATGGAGGGAAAGGGAAATGGATCAAAAAGAATTGTTTCTGAACACCAGCCCCACCCGCCTGTTCTTCAAGGCGGCGCTGCCGGGCTCGGTCGGTATGCTGGCGTCCTCGCTGTACCAGCTGCTGGACGGTATGTTCGTAGGGCAGCTGTTGGGCGGCCAGGCGTTTGCCGCGCTCAACCTGGCCATGCCGCTGGTCATCATCAACTTTGCCATCTCGGACCTGATCGGCGTCGGCTCGGCGGTGCCCATCTCGGTGCGCCTGGGCGAAAAACGCCCGGAGGAGGCCAACAACATCTTTACCTGCGCCTGCCTGATGGTGGTGGCGCAGGGGATGCTGGTGGGAGGCTTTCTGTTCTTTGCCTCGCCGCTGCTGCTGCGCTGGATGGGCGCCGAAGGCGAACTGCTGCGCCTGGCCGTGCAGTACATCCGCATCTACGCCGTCAGCTCGCCGCTGACCGGTATGCTCTATGCCATGGATAACTACCTGCGCATCTGCGGGCGCATCAAAACCAGTATGTGGCTCAACGTCTGTATGTCGGCGCTGTGCGCGCTGGGCGAATTCCTGATGCTGGTGGTGCTGCGCACCGGGGTGTGGGGCGCGGCGCTCGGCTCCTGCCTGGGCATGGTCATCTGCGTGTTTGTGGGGATGTGGCCGTTTTTCCGCGGCTACCTGCAGCTGCAGTTCCGCCGCCCGCATTTTACCAAAGCCATCCTGCGCCAGATCGTGTTCTGCGGCACGCCCACCTTCCTGAACAACATCGCCGGGCGCGTCACCTCGATCCTGATGAACACGGTGCTGCTGCGCGTGGGCGGCGCGGCGGCCGTCTCGGTCTACGGCATCCTGATGTACGCCGACGGTATCGTCATGCAGTTTTTGTACGGTATGTGCGATTCGCTGCAGCCGGCGGTGGGCTATAACTGGGGCGCCGGCCGGCGGGACCGCGTGCTGGCCATCGAAAAGCGCTGCTTTACGGCGGCGGCCCTGCTCTCGCTGACGGCCACGGCGCTGCTGTACGCCTTCCCGGGGCAGGCGGCCTCGGTCTTTGTGGCGGACTCGGAACCGGCGGTGTTCGCCATGGCCGTGCCGGCGCTGCGCCTGTTCTGCCTGACCTACCTGACCCGCTGGATCGGCTTTGCCACCCAGAGCTTTATGTCGGCGGTGGAAAAGGCGGTGCAGGCCTCCATCCTCTCGCTCTCCACGGCGCTGGTGTTCCCGGTGGCGCTCATCGCGGCGCTGTGGCCGTTCGGGCTGGAGGGCCTGTGGTTCAACATGACCGGAACCGCGCTGCTGGCCGCCGTGACGGCCGTCGTTATCCTGCTGGACTTTAAGCGCCGCTACTGGAAAGCGGCCTGAGCCAAGCGCAGCCCCGTGCCTGTCCGTACTGTACAGGCGCGGGGCTGTCTTTGGAATGCGATAAATACAAATTGTATAATTGTGATGAATATATTAAATTTAGCACTATGCGCTTGACAGTGCTAATATTTGTGCTATACTAGAATCAGATCAAGGGGAACGGAAGCAGCCCCAAGGTCGCCAAAACAAAAATGCCCGCCCGGCTTTCGCAACTGCGGGCGGACCGGGGAACAAAGGACAGGCCGCAAGGCCCGGATCGGAATGGAGGTATGACCTATGTTGCCTAGCATTTTTGGAGAAAGTTTGTTCGATGATATGTTCAACGAGGCGTTCACGCCCTTCTTTGGCGGGCATGACCCGCTGTACGGCAAGCGTGCCCGCAACCTGATGAAGGCGGACGTCCGCGAAACGGACGGCGCGTACGAGCTGGATATCGACCTGCCCGGCTTTAAGAAAGAGGAGATCAACCTCAAGCTGGACCAGGGCTATCTGACCATCGAAGCCGCCAAGGGCCTGGACAAGGACGACAAGGACAAGGAGGGCCGCTATATCCGCCGCGAGCGTTACAGCGGCGCCTGCAGCCGCAGCTTCTATGTGGGCGACAGCATCACCCAAAAGGACATCTCGGCCAAGTTCGAGGACGGCATCCTCAAGATCCACCTGCCCAAGGCCGCGCCGCAGCTGCCCGAACAGCCCAACCGCATCCTGATCGAATAACGTAACGGCAGGCCCGGCCCCCGCGTTAAGCGGGGGCCGGGCCTTTTGCGTGCCAAAAGCCGGCCCATACAAAAAGCGCCGCCGCGCTCCCTTGCGGGGAACGCGGCGGCGCCGTGTTTACGGAAAGACTCGATTACAGCTCCGCGAAGTACTTGATGGTGCGGACCATCTGGCTGGTGTAGCTGTTCTCGTTGTCGTACCAGGACACGACCTGCACCTGATAGGTGTCGTCGTCGATCTTGGTGACCATGGTCT
>CALWNS010000064.1 GCA_944382805.1 uncultured Gemmiger sp.
AGCGCATCGAGGGCATCTCGGACCTCAATGACGAATCTTCGTCCCGCACCGGCATGAAGATCGTCATCGAGATCAAAAAGGACGCGAACCCCCAGGTCGTGCTCAACCAGCTGTACCGCTATACCCAATTGCAGGACACCGTGGGCGTCATCATGCTGGCGCTGGACGACGGCGTGCCGCGCATCATGAGCCTGAAAACCATGATGCAGCGTTACCTGGACTTCCAGGGCGAGGTCATCCGCCGGCGCACGGCGTTTGAGCTGAAAAAGGCGCAGGACCGCGAGCATATTTTGGAGGGCCTGCGCAAAGCCGTGGACATCGTGGACGAGATCATCGCCACCATCCGCGCCTGCAAGGGCGGCTTTGCCGAGGCGCGCGCCGCCATCATGGAGCGCTTCGACTTCGACGAGCCGCAGGCCGACGCCATCGTCAAATTGCAGCTGGGCCGCCTGGCCGGGCTGGAGATCCTCAAGATCGACGAGGAACTGGGCCAGCTGCGCGCCGACATCGAAAACTACAAGGACATCCTGGCCAACCCCCACCACTGCATGGAGATCGTCAAGACCGATCTGCAGGCCCTGGCCGACAAGTACGGCGACGAGCGCCGCACCTCCATCGAGGCGGTGTCGGGCGAGGTGGACATCGAGGACCTGATCCCCAAAGAACAGTGCGTGTTCACGCTGACCCATTCCGGCTACATCAAGCGCACGGCGGCCGATACCTACACCGCGCAGAACCGCGGCGGCCGCGGCGTGCAGGGCATGAACCAGAAGGACGACGATTTTACCGAGGAGCTGTTCGTCGGTTCCAGCCACGACTATATGCTGTTCATGACCGACCGCGGGCGGGTCTACCGGCTCAAGGGCTACCAGGTACCGGAGGGCAGCCGCACGGCCAAGGGCAGCCATATCGCGAACCTGCTGCAATTGCAGGAGGGCGAAAAGGTCACGATCCTGATGCGCCAGCCGGCCGACATCGACGAGGAAAACAGCTACATCACGATGGTCACGCGCCAGGGGCTTATCAAGCGCACGGCGCTCAGCCAGTTCCGCAACATCCGCAAGGCGGGGCTGAACGCCATCGCCCTGAACGAGGGCGACAGCCTGGTGTGGTGCCACCTGACCGGCGGGCAGGACGATTTGATCGTGGCCACGCGGGACGGCGCGGCCATCCACTTTAACGAAAACGACGCCCGCCCCATGGGCCGCAGCGGCCACGGCGTGCGGGTCATCCGCCTGCGCGCGGGCGATTATGTCATCGGCGTGGGCGTGTGCCGCCCCGGCGCCACCCTGCTGACCGTGACCGAGGACGGCAAGGGCCGCCGCAGCCGCGTGGACGATTACCGCGTGACCAAGCGCGGCGGGCTGGGCATCCGCAACTACGCCAAGGGCGGGGTGGCCGCCGTCAAGATCGTGGACGACGCCGACGACCTGATCCTGATCAGCCAGGACGGCATTCTGATCCGGATGCACGCGGACGACATCAACGTGCAGAGCCGCTACGGCAGCGGCGTGCGGGTCATGCGCCTGGCCGCCGACGACAAGGTGGCCATGGTGGCCCGCGTTGACCGCGACAACGGCGCCGAGACCGCCAAGCCGGAGGAGGAGCCGGGCGGCGAGCCGACCGACGAGGAGCTGGCCGCCATGGCCGCGCAGGAGGCCGCCGATGCCGCCGCCGACAGCGCCGACACCGAAGCGGACAGCGAGGAATAAAAACGAGGAAGCCATGAAAATTTTGGTCATAGACGCCCAGGGCGGGGGCATCGGCCGCCAGCTGGTGGCGGCGCTGAAAGCCGGCGTGCCGGGGGCCGCGGTGGTGGCCGTAGGCGCCAGCGCCACCGCCACCGCCGCCATGCTGCGCGCCGGGGCCGACCGCGCCGCCACCGGCGAAAACGCCGTGGTGGTGAACTGCCGCACGGCGGATGTGATCGCGGGGCCGGTGGGCATCGTGATCGCGGATTCGCTGCTGGGCGAGATCACCCCCCGCATGGCGCTGGCCGTGGCCCAAAGCCCGGCCAAACGCATCCTGATCCCGGTCAACCACTGCGAAAACATCGTAGCCGGCGCCGCCCAACCCCTGAGCGAACTGATCCAGTGCGCCGTAAAAGAGGTGCAAAGGATGGGGGAAATATAAGGGAAAAGGGAAGAAGGAAGAAGGAACGGCCGCGCGCGTAAAAAAGCGCCGGGCCTTACAGGCCCCCTTGTCAAAGGGGGCTGGCTGCGGCCAAAGGCCGCAGACTGGGGGATTGCGTTTAGGTCAGCTGCCGTTTATCAACGGCATATAACCCTTACGCAATCCCTCCGTCACGGCCTTCGGCCGCGCCACCTCCCTTTGACAAGGGAGGCAATACACGGCAAACATTTGCGCCGCGGGTAGAAATCATTCGTAGGGAACGGTCTTGACCGTTCCGCAAACCCCGCCGCACCCGCCGCCCCCCATATGTGCAACAAACGTGACCCCCGTCTGTAGGGCGGGCGTTCACGCCCGCCGCACCGATGATTTTTCAAAAAATATCTGTTCGCCCCCTTCCCCACCAAAAAAGGAACACCCCATGGATCTGCCTGAATATTTCGCCCGCCACCCGCAGGTCGCGGTGGCGCTTTCCGGCGGGGTCGATTCGGCCTACCTGCTGTGGGCCGCGCGCCGGTACGCGCGGCGCGTGCGGGCCTACACCGCCGTGTCGGAATTCCAGCCCGCGTTCGAACAGCAGGCCGCCCGCGGCCTGGCCGCGCAGCTGGGCGTGGAACTCACCGTGCTGCCGCTGCGCGTGCTGGAAGACCCCGACATCCGCCGCAACCCGCCCGACCGCTGCTACTACTGCAAGCGCGCGATCTTTGCGGCCATCACGGCCGCGGCGGCGGCGGACGGCCTGCCCCTGGTGGCCGACGGTACCAACGCCAGCGACGATGCGGCCGACCGACCCGGTATGCGCGCGCTGGCCGAGCTGGGCGTGGCCAGCCCGCTGCGGCTGTGCGGCCTGACCAAGGCCGAGATCCGCCGCCGCGCCCGCGCAGCCGGCCTGCCCTGCTGGGACCTGCCGGCCTACGCCTGCCTGGCCACCCGCACCCCGGCCGGCGAGGAGCTGACCCCCGAAAAACTGCGCGCCACCGAACAGGCCGAAGCGGCCCTGGCGGCGCTGGGCTTCAGCGACCTGCGCGTGCGCGCCGAAAACGGCCGCGCGCGCATCCAGCTGCCCGCCGCCCAGCTGGCCGGGGCGCTGGAAAAGCGGGAAGAAATTTTAGAAAAGCTGAAACCGCTGTACAAAAGCGTATCGCTGGACCTGGAGGCACGTGGATGAAAACCGAGATCGAAACCCTTTTGCAGGGCGTGCGCGCGGGCACGGTGTCCGTGCAGGACGCGCTGATGCAGCTGAAATTGCAGCCGTTCGAGGACATCGGCTACGCCAAGGTGGACCTGCACCGCAAGCTGCGCCAGGGCGCGGCCGAGGTGATCTACGGCGCGGGCAAAACGCCGGAGCAGATCATCGGCATTGCCGACGTCATGCGCAAAAACGGCCAGGAAACGATCCTGATCACCCGCCTTACGCCCGAAAGCGCGCAGGCCGTGGCCGCCGCGCATCCGCTGGACTACCACGCCGACGCGCGCTGCGGCGTCATCGGCCCGCTGCCCGAACCGGACGGCCTGGGCACGGTGGTGGTGGCCACGGGCGGCACCAGCGACATCCCGGTGGCCGAGGAAGCCGCCCTGACCGCCGAGGTGCTGGGCAGCCGGGTGGTGCGCCTGTACGATGTGGGCGTGGCCGGGCTGCACCGCACGCTGGCCCACCTGGACGAGATCATGGGCGCCAGCGTGATCATCGCCATCGCCGGCATGGAGGGCGCGCTGGCCAGCGTGATCGGCGGCCTGGCCGACTGCCCGGTCATCGCGGTGCCCACCAGCGTGGGGTACGGGGCTTCGTTCGGCGGGGTCTCGGCCCTGCTCTCGATGCTCAATTCCTGCGCCAGCGGGGTGTCGGTCGTCAATATCGATAACGGTTTCGGCGCCGGCTTCCTGGCCAACCGCATCAACCACATGGGCCAACCCTGACCCCCGCCCGGCAAGGCCCCCTTTGACAAGGGAGGCCTTTTTATTTGCCAAGCGAAAAAACCAAGCGAAAAAACCGCCCCGCCCCCCTTGACACCGCCCGCCGCGCGTGGTATACTATATAAGTTCCCAAGCGAACGATATAACGCGGGGTAGAGCAGATGGTAGCTCGTCGGGCTCATAACCCGGAGGTCGCAGGTTCAAGTCCTGTCCCCGCAACCATATTAACGTGCCAAAAAAGATATTTGGCCGAAAAATCCCACAAACAAGCCGTTTGTGGGATTTTTTTATGCCCAAAATTAGTGCCCGGTTTGAAAGATATTTTTCGCC
>CALWNS010000065.1 GCA_944382805.1 uncultured Gemmiger sp.
GCGCGCCCCGCGCCCGCCAAAGGAGGAACCCCCATGGGCAAGGTCAATGTATGGGAGGAGCAGGTGCTCATCCCCACCTACGAAGTCGGCGCAGCCGAAAAGAACCCTATTTTCCTGGACAAGCGCGTCTACCAGGGCAGCTGCGGCAAGGTCTACCCCTACCCCACCATCGACACGCTGACCGACGAAAAGCACGACAAAGCCTACCGGGCCGTTTTTTTGGAAAACGAGTACCTGAAGGTGATGGTGCTGCCGGAACTGGGCGGGCGCATCCAGCGCGCGCTGGACAAGACCAACAACTACGACTTTGTGTACTACAACCACGTCATCAAGCCGGCCCTGGTCGGCCTGCTGGGGCCGTGGATCTCCGGCGGCATCGAGTTCAACTGGCCGCAGCACCACCGCCCCACCACTTTTATGCCGGTGGACTACACGCTGCAGCGCGGCGCGGACGGCAGCTGCGCCGTGCTGTGCCATGATGTGGACCAGATGTACGGCACCGCCAGCCTGACGCGCATCGCGCTGCACCCCGGCAAAGCCTATATCGAGATCACCGCCCGGCTGTACAACCGCACGGCCCTGCCGCAGACCTTTTTGTGGTGGGCGAACCCCGCGGTGCCGGTCAACGACGACACGCAGTCCATCTTCCCGCCCGACGTACACGCCGTGATGGACCACGGCAAGCGGGACGTGTCGCGCTTCCCCATTGCCACCGGCGTGTATTACAAGCACGACTACAGCGCCGGGGTGGACATCTCGCGCTACAAAAACATCCCGGTGCCCACCAGCTACATGGCCGAAAAGTCCAAATACGACTTTGTCGGCGGCTACGACTACGGCCGCCGCGCGGGCATCCTGCACGTGGCGGACCACCATGTTTCGCCCGGCAAAAAACAGTGGACCTGGGGCTGCGGCGATTTTGGCAAAGCCTGGGACCGCAACCTGACCGATGCGGACGGCCCCTATGTGGAGCTGATGACCGGCGTTTACACCGACAACCAGCCCGACTTTACCTGGCTGATGCCGTTTGAGGAAAAGAGCTTTACCCAGTACTTTATGCCCTACAAGGAGGTCGGCCAGGTCAAGAACGCCACCGTGGACGCGGCGCTGGCCCTGGACGTGCGCCCCGGCGGCGTGGAGCTGCGCGCCTACGCCACCGCCCGCCGCCGGGCCACCGTGCGCCTGCGCCGGGGCGGGCAGACCGTGTACGAGCAGCAGGCCGAACTTTCGCCCGAACAGCCGTTTGCCGCCCGCGTGGAGCTGGAGGTAACGGACGAGACCGCCCTGACCGCCGAGGTGTGGGCGGACGGGCGGCTGCTGGTGGACTATACGCCGGAAAAGCAGCAGATCGAACCGCTGCCCGCCCCGGCCGAGGCCATCGGCGCGCCCGAGACCATCCCCACCAACGAGGAGCTGGTCCTGGCCGGGCGGCACATCGAGCAGTACCGCCACGCCACCTTCCGCCCCGACCCCTATTACCTGGAAGCGCTCAAGCGCGACCCCGGCGACAGCCGCGCCAACACGGCCTACGGCCTGCTTTTGCTGCGCCGCGGCGACGCGGCGGGCGCCAAGCCGTATTTTGAGGCGGCCATCCGCCGCCTGACCCGCCGCAACCCCAACCCCTACGACAGCGAAGCCTACTACGGCCTGGGCCTGGCGCAGTTCGCGCTGGGCGAATACGCGGCGGCCTACGATTCGTTCTATAAGGCCACCTGGTCCAACGCCCAGCAGGAGATGGCCTATTACTACCTGGCGGCGCTGGACGCGCGCGCCGGCCGCACGCTCCACGCGCTGGAAATGATCGACCGCGCGCTGATCAAGAACAGCCGCAACCAGAAAGCCCGCGCGCTCAAGGTGCTTTTGCTGCGCCGCGCCGGCCGCGCGCAGGAGGCCCTGGCCCTGGCGGAGGAAAACCTGGCCCTGGACCCGTTCGATTTTGTCACGCTGGCCGAGCGCGCGCGCCTGAGCGGCGCGCCGGCCGACGCCGACCGCCTGGCGGCGGCGCTGCACGGGGCCGCGCCGTCCTGCCTGCAGGCCGCGCGCGACTACGCCGAGGCCGGCGCCTGCGACCTGGCGCTGGAACTGCTGGCCCACGCCCCCGGCGAAACGCTGTGCGCCTATTACCGCGCCTACTACCTGCACTGCCTGGGGCGGGGGGACGAAGCCGCCCGGGCCCTGCGCGCGGCCGAACAGGGCAGCCCGGACTACTGCTTCCCCAATAAAGCCGAGGACATCGCCGTGCTGGGCTACGCGGCCGAAAGCTGCGGCGCGGGCATGGCCGCCTACTACCTGGGCTGCCTTTTCTACGACAAGGGCCTGCGCGGGCGCGCCACCCGCCTGTGGGAGCAGGCGCGGGCGCAGTACCCGGCCTACCCCACCGTACACCGCAACCTGGCGCTGGCCTATTACAACGAAGCCCACGACCCGCAGGCCGCCCTGCGCGAGATGGAAACGGCCTGGGCGCTGGACCAAAGCGACGCGCGCGTTTTTTTGGAGCGCGACCAGCTGCACAAAAAGCTGGGCCGCAGCTTTGCCGAGCGCCTGCGCGAACACCGGGCCCACCTGGACGTGGTGCAAAAGCGGGACGATCTGTTCATCGAATACATCACCCTGCTGAACATGACCGGCCGCTGGCAGCAGGCATACGAGGCCGCGTGCAGCCGGCACTTCCACCCGTGGGAGGGCGGCGAAGGCAAGATCACCACCCAGTACACCCTTTCGCTGTTCATGCTGGGCAAGCGGGCGCTGCGCGCCGGCGACGCCGCGCAGGCCGAACGCCTGCTGCGCCAGGCGCTCGTCTGGCCGGAAAACCTGGGCGAAGGCAAGCTGGAGGGCACCAAGGACAACCAGATCTACTACACCCTGGGCCTGGCGCTGGAAGCGCAGGGCCGCGGCGAGGAGGCCCGCGCCTGCTATGCGCGCGCCAGCACCGGCACCGACGAGCCGGCCGGCATGATGTACTATAACGACCAGCCGGCCGATATGATCCTGTACCAGGGCCTGGCGCTGCGCAAGCTGGGGCGCGAAGCCGAAGCCCGCGCCCGCTTCTACCGCCTGATCGATTACGGCGAACAGCACCTGTGGGATAAGGTGGCCATCGGCTACTTTGCGGTGTCCCTGCCGGAGTTCCAGATCTTTGAAGAGGACTACACCGCCCGCAACCGGGCGCACTGCCGCTACCTGATGGGCCTGGGGCGGCTGGGCCTGGGCGAAACGGCGCAGGCGGCGGATTTCTTCCGCCAGGCGCTGGCGGACGAACCCGCCCATATGCAGTGCACGGTCTACCTGGCCGAGCTGGAAAGCGCACAATAAAAACCAATACAATAAAACGACCCGCGGGGGCCTGCGTTTTTGGCGCAGGCCCCCGCGGGTTTTGCGTATACCCGCCGGCGCGCGGCTTTTACAGCCGCACCGCGCGGTAGCCCAGCCCGCGCACGGTCAAAATGGCAAAGTCCGGGTTGTGGCGGAACCGGCTGCGCAGGCGGTTGATGTGTACGTTCACGGTGTGTTCGTCGCTGTCGGTGTCCATATCCCAGATCTCATCCATCAGCTGGCGGCGGGTAAAGGTCTTGCCCGGGCAGGAAAGCAGCTTGTACAAAAGCAGGAATTCCTTGCGCGGAAGCACCACCTGCACGCCGCCGGCCGTGACCGAATGGTCGTCGCACCGCAGCGTGGTGCCGCCCACCGCCAGCCGGCGGCTGCTGGCGGCCTGCGCGCGGCGCAAAAGCGCCGCCGTGCGCAAAAGCAGTTCCTCCCGTTCCTCCGGCCCGGCGGGCGGGGCCATGCAGTCGTCCGCCCCGCCGCGCAGCGCGCGGCAGCAATCGGCGTGGCCGGCCAGCGCCAGCACCGGCAGCGTAAAGCCGGCCTGCCGCAGCCGGGCCAGCAGCGCAAAACCGCCCGCCCGGCCCAGGTCCACCACCGCCAGGTCGATGTACCGCTGGGTCAAAACGGCCAGCGCCCGGCCGCCGTCCTCCGCCGCCACCGGCTCGTACCCGGCGCCGGCCAGCGTCTGCGCCAGGTTTTGGCCGGCGGTTTTGCCGGCCGCGATCAGGATCTTGAACATACCGCGTATTCCCCTTGCTATTAAGTTCTGCTCCTATGCTACCGCCCGTCTGCGTTGATTCCGTAGCCAAAGTGTGAAAGAAATCTGGAAAAATTCGGAAACTTGTGTGTCAACGGGCAAAAGTTGACCAAAAGTTGATTTTCGCTTTCTATACTTTGGGCTGAAAACGCCCGCGGCTGCGGGCAGGAGAAAGGAACACGAGCATGAAGTATACACAGTTGCAAAGGGGAGGCAAGCTATGATCGAGGTAGAACATCTGACCAAGTATTACGGCGGTTTCCTGGCGGTGGACGATATCTCCTTCACCATCGAGGACGGCCACGTCTACGGCTTCCTGGGCCCCAACGGCGCGGGCAAGTCCACGACCATGAACATCATCACCGGCTGCCTTTCGGCCACGGCGGGGCGCGTGCGCATCGACGGCCACGATATTTACGAGGAACCCAACCAGGCCAAGCGCTGCCTGGGCTACCTGCCCGAGCACCCGCCGCTGTACCTGAACGAATCCCCGCGCGAATACCTGCGCTTTGTGGGCCAGGCCAAGGGCCTGCGCGGCGCGGAGCTGGCGGCGCAGATCGACGCCGTGGTGGAAAAGACCGGCATCGCCGCCGTGCAGAACAAGCGCATCGCGGCGCTTTCCAAGGGCTACCGCCAGCGCGTGGGCATCGCCCAGGCGCTGCTGGGCAGCCCGCGGGTCATCATCCTGGACGAACCCACCGTGGGCCTGGATCCCTTGCAGATCATCGAGATCCGCGAACTCATCAAGGAGCTGGGCCGCACCCACACCGTCATTTTCAGTTCGCACATCCTGTCCGAGGTGCAGACCATCTGCGACCAGATCCTGATGATCGCCAAGGGCCGCCTGGTGGCGTTCGATACGCCGCAAAACCTGGAACAGAAGCTGCTGGCCCAAAACGAGCTGCGCCTGACCACTGATGCCGCGCCCGAAGAGCTGTGCCGCCTGCTGGCTGGCGTGCCGGCCGTTACGCAGCTGAACATAACGCAGCAGGACGCGCCCTATACCACGGCGCAGATCACCACCGACCGCAAGGATATCTACGAACTTTCCCGCGCGGTGTACCGCGCGTTTGCCGCCGGCGACAAGGCCATTCTGGAAATGGCGCTCAAGAAAGGCTCGCTGGAGGATGTGTTCATTGAACTGACCGAAGAACAGGGCCGCGCCGCGGCGCAGCCGGAAACCGAAAAAGGGGCGTAACGGATGGCCGCTGTATGCAAACATGAACTGCGGATGGTTTTCCATTCGCTCACCGCCTATGTGTTCGGCGCGTTTTTGCTGGTCGTCATGGGCATTGGCGCCATGCTGTACAATCTGCAGGCGTCTGTCAGCAATTTTGAGTATGTTCTCGCTTTCGCCAGCCCGGTCTTTGCGGCCATCGTGCCGCTGCTGACCATGCGCGTCCTGGCCGAGGAGCGCCGCCAAAAGACTGACCAGCTGCTGTACTCGCTGCCGCTTTCGACCGTGGAGGTCATTGCGGGCAAGTACCTGGCGCTGCTGGCCGTGTTCGCGGTGCCGCTGTGCGTCATCGCCGTCTACCCGGTCATCTTCGCCCGGTTTGGCGATGTTTACCTGCCCGCCAGCTACGGCTCGCTGTTCGCCTTCTTTTTGATGGGCGCGGCGCTCATCGCGGTGGGGGTGTTCCTTTCCTCTTTGACCGAAAACCAGGGCTTTGCCGCCGGTTTGTGCGTGGCGGTCATCCTGTTCAACTACTTCAGCGTCACTTTGTCGGAATATGTCACGGCCACGGCGTTCGGCTCCGCGCTGGCGCTGTTCGTGCTGGCCGCCGGCCTGGGCCTGCTGGTCAAGGTGCTGACCCGCAGCGAAAACCTGGCCGTCGCCGTGGGCCTGCCGCTGATGGCGGTGGTCGTCTTCGCCTTTTATGTGGACAGCTCCCTGTTCGAGGGCCTGCTGCCCAAGGTGATGTCCGCGCTTTCGCTGTTCGAGCGCCTGAACGTCTTTGTCAACGGCGTGTTCGATTTGACCGCCGTCGTCTACTATCTCTCGGTGGCGGCGTTCTTCCTGTTCCTGTCCGTGCAGTCGCTGGAAAAGAGGAGGTATAACTGATGGCATTCTTTGCAAAACACAAAGCCGACCCCGGCCCGCAGACGCCGGAAAACGCCCCCGCCGGCCAAAAGCCGGCCCGCGGCACGGCGCTGCTGGGCGGCAGCTATTCGCTGGTCATCTCGGCGGTGGTGCTGGCCATCCTGATCGTGGTCAACGTGCTGGTCTCCACGCTGCCCACCGCCGCCACCCGCTACGATATCAGCGCGGTCAAGCTCTACTCGGTCACCGCCAACACCAAGGTGGTGGTCAACGCCCTGGACCAGGACGTGACCATCTACTGGGTCGTGCAGGCCGGCGAGGAGGACGATGTTCTGGAAAACCTGCTGGGCAAGTACGAAAGCCTGTCCGACCATATCCAGGTGGTCAAGCGCAACCCGGACGTCTACCCCACCTTTGCCGAAGCCTATACCGAGGAGGACGTGCCCAACAACAGCCTGGTGGTGGAATGCGGCGACCGCAGCCGGTATATCAGCTATAACGACATCTACGTCAGCGAAGCGGACGCCTATTCCTACAACTACACCGTCTCCTTTGACGGCGAGGGGGCCATCACGTCGGCCATCGACTATGTGACCACCGCGGAACTGCCCCAGCTCTATGTGCTGGAGGGCCACGGCGAAGCCGAACTGCCCGCCACCCTGGCCGACCAGATCGAAAAGGAAAACTACGAGCAGCAGACCCTTTCGCTGCCTGCGGTGGACGCCGTGCCCGAGGACGCCAGCTGCGTTTTGATCTACGCCCCGTCCTCCGACCTTTCCACCGAGGAAGTCGATATGCTGCGCACCTATGTACAGGGCGGCGGCAAGCTGCTGGTGGCCGCCGGCCCCGTGCAGGAGGGTGAGAACGGCAGCCTGCCCAACCTGCTCAGCCTGCTGGGCGACTACGGCGTGACGGCGGCCGACGGCATCGTGGTCGAAGCCGAGCGCGAAAGCTACGCCTTTGGTATGCCGTATATGCTCATGCCCACGCTGGAAAGCAGCGACATCACCGACTCTCTGCTGGAGGAAAACTACTACGCCCTGATGCCCATCGCCCAGGGCCTGACCGTGGGCAGCAGCGGCAGCGGCACCGTCACCGCGCTGATGAATACCTCCGACGCCGCCTACAGCAAGGCCGCGGGCTACGACCTGGAAACCTATGACAAGGAGGACGGCGACACCGACGGCCCGTTCGCCCTGGCCGTCAGCATCGAGGACGCCGGCGGCGGGCAGATCGTCTGGTTCTCCTCCTCCGCCTTCCTGGAGGATATGTACAACGCCTATTCCTCCGGCGCGAACGTGGACCTGGCCATGAACGCCCTGTCCTGGCTGGTGGGCGAGCGCGAGGCCATCGCTATCCGCTCCAAATCGCTGAACTATAACTACCTGACCATCAGCGCTTCGACCGCCTCCACGCTGCGCGGGCTGATGATCGGCGTGTTCCCGCTGGCGTACCTTGCCGTCGGCATCGTGATCGTGGTCAGAAGAAGGAGGAAGCAGAATGAAACGGTATAAGCGCATCGCGGTGCTGCTGGCCGTGCTGGTTGCGGCGTGCCTGGCGACCTTTGCCGTCAGCCGCTACGAACAGCACCAGGAACAGATCGCCGCCAGCGGGCAGACGGTCCTTTCCATCGACCCCGATACCGTGACCGCCCTGAGCTGGACGGTGGGGGAGGAGAGCCTGGCTTTCCACAAAGACGAGACCTGGCTGTACGACGGGGACGAAGCCTTCCCCGTAGACGCGGACAAGGTGGCGGATAAGCTGGAGCTGTTCCGCGAATTTGCCGCCGCCTTTATCATCGAGGATGTCGAGGATTACGCCCAATACGGCCTGGACGACCCCGAGGGCACCATCAGCCTGACCGCGGGCGAGCAGAGCTACGAGATCAAGCTGGGCAACTTCAGCCAGATGGACGAACAGCGGTATGTGGACATCGGGGACGGCAACGTCTACCTGGCCGTGACCGACCCGATGGATTCCTTTACGGGCGAGCTGAGCGACATGGTGCTGGACGATGAGATCCCCGCCTTTGACACGGTCAGCCACATCACCTTTGCCGGGGCCGAAAGCTACACCGTGACCTGCGAGGAGGACAGCGGCAAGAGCTACGCCGCCGAGGACGTCTACTTTGACCAGAACGGCGACCCGCTGGACACCGACCTGGTAAGCAGCTACCTGTCCGCCCTGAGCGGGGCCGACCTTTCGACCTACTACACCTACAACGCCAGCGAGGAGGACCTGCAGCAGACCGGCCTGGACGACCCCGAACTGACCGTGACGGTGGACTATACCTATACCGATGCGGACGGGGCGGAGGTGAACGACACCTGCGCCGTAAGCATCGCCCGCGCGCCGGACGACCGCGCCACGCTGGAAACGGCGGACGAGGAGGAAAGCGAGAGCGGGGACGAAACGGCGGACGGGGAGGAAGAGATCACCGCCTACCTGCGGGTGGGCGAGTCCCAGATCCTGTACACACTGCCCGGCAGCGACTTTAAGGCGCTGATGGCGGCGGGCTACGACGACCTGCGCCACCAGGAACTGTTCTGGGGCGACCTGGACGAGGTGACCGCCATCGACGTGACGCTGGAGGGCGCGGCCCACACCCTGACCGCCGAGGGCGAAGGCGACGAGCGCGCCTGGACCTACAACGGCGCCGAGGTGGACCTGACCGAAGTGACCGACGCGCTCACCGCGCTGACGGCCGACAGCTTTACCGACCAGGCGGCCGCAGGGCAGGAGGAGATCGCCCTGACCCTGCACCTGGATAACGAAAACCACCCCGCCGTGACCCTGCGCCTGACCCGCTATGACGGCGAGCACTGCCTGGCCGAAGTGGACGGCGAAAGCACCGCCCTGGTGGCGCGCGCCGACGCCATGGCCCTGGTGGAAGCCGTGCAGGCCATTGTGCTGGGCTAAAACCAAAGGCCCGGCCCCGCGCTCTGTGCCCTGTGCCCCGCGCATTTTTGCGCGGGGCATTTTGTTTGGCCGGGCGGTGGACGCGGCGGGCGCGGTGTGCTACAATGGACAAAAAGGCCGGCGCGCCCGGCCCCGGGAAATAAACCCAAAAGGAAGTCTGCCATGAATGTGTTCGACATCATCGGCCCGGTCATGATCGGGCCTTCCAGCAGCCACACGGCCGGCGCGGCGCGCATCGGCGGGGTGGCGCGCGCGCTGCTGGGCGCGCAGCCGGTGCGCGCCGACATCGGCCTGCACGGCAGCTTTGCCCGCACCGGCCGCGGCCACGGCACCGACAAGGCCATCGTGGCCGGGCTGCTGGGCTTTGCCCCCGACGATACCCGCCTGCGCGATGCTCTGGACATTGCCCGGCGGCAGGGCATGGCGGTAAACATCCACGCCGTGGAGCTGGACGGCGCGCACCCCAACACCGCGCGCCTGCGCCTGCAGGCGGCCGACGGCCGCGAGCTGGAGGTGCAGGGGTGCAGCGTGGGCGGGGGCAGCATCCGCATCACCGCCATCGACGGCATGGAGGTCAACCTGACCGCCGAGCACCCCACCCTGATCGTGGTACACCAGGACGTGCCCGGCACGCTGGCCGCCGTGGCCGAAACGGTGGCCGGCCGGCGGCTGAACATCGGCAGTTTCCGCCTGACGCGGCAGAGCCGCGGCGGCGCGGCCGTCATGGCGCTGGAAATGGACGGCGACGTAAACCCCGAAGTGGCCCGCGCCGTGGCCGCGCTGCCCCATGTGATGCAGGTCACGCTGCTGCAGCCGGTCTAAACCCTACACAAGAAACGAGGTTTGCCCCCATGCAACTGGACGATACATCGCTGGCCGCGCTGCTGGCTGCCGCCGAACAGGCCGGCCGCCCGCTCAGCGAGCTGGTGCTGGCCGAACAGGCCGAAGAACTGGAACAGACCCCGCAGCAGGTCTACGACCGCATGGCGGCCTGCTACGCCGTCATGGCCGAGGGCGTGGCCCCCGGCTGCGACCCGGCGCTGCGCAGCGCCAGCGGGTTGAGCGGCGGCAACGCCGCCAAAATGAAAGCCGCGGTGCAGGCCGGCGCCACGCTGACCGGCCCGGTGCTGGGCGGCGCGCTGACCCGCGCGCTGGCCATCAGCGAACTGAACGCCGCCATGGGCCGCATCGTGGCCGCGCCTACCGCCGGCAGCTGCGGCATCCTGCCCGCGGCGCTGCTTACGATGGAGGCGGAAAAAGGCTGCCCGCGCCGCGCCTGCGTCATGGCGCTGTTCACCGCCGCGGCGGTGGGCCGGGTGATCGCCAAAAACGCCAGCCTGGCCGGCGCGCAGGGCGGCTGCCAGGCCGAATGCGGCAGCGCCGCCGCCATGGCCGCCGCGGCCATTGTGGAGCTGGCGGGCGGCACGCCGGCCATGATCGGCCACGCGGTGGCCATCGCGCTGAAAAACGTGCTGGGCCTGGTGTGCGACCCGGTGGCCGGCCTGGTGGAGGTGCCCTGCGTCAAGCGCAACGCCGCCGGCGTGGCCGGGGCCTTTGTGGCCGCCGAGCTGGCGCTGGCCGGCATTGCCAGCGTGATCCCGCCCGACGAGGCCATCCTGGCCATGAAGCGGGTGGGCGACGCCATGCACCCCTCCCTGAAAGAAACGGCCGAAGGCGGCCTGGCCGCCACCCCCACCGCCTGCCGCCTGCGCGACGAACTCCTGGGCGGCGGCCCGCTGCCGTGAACAGAATAATGTGGAAAAATAAAAAGGGCTTTGCACGCAGATGTGTGCAAAGCCCTCTACTTTTACTTTTATTCCACACCGGTCTCGGCGGCGTATTCCTCGATCAGCTCGCGCTCCAAAAACGGGGTCTTTACGCCCTCGCGGTCGCGGTAGGCCTCGTGCCCTTTGCCGATCACGGCGATCAGGTCGCCCTCCTGCGCGTGGTCGATGGCGTAGTGCAGCGCGTCCAGCCGGTCGGGGATTTCGACATACGGCACGTCGGCGCGGCCGCGGGCGATGCCCTGGCGGATGTCGGCCAAAATGTCCTCCACCTTTTCAAAGCGGTTGTTGTCCTCGGTCAAGATCAGCAGGTCCGCCATGCGGGAGCAAACCTCGCCCATGCCGTAGCGGCGCAGCTTGCTGCGGTTGCCGCCGCAGCCGAACACCACCACCAGCCGGTGCGGGTCGTAGGCGCGCAGCGTTTGCAGCAGGCTTTCGGCCGCGGCTTCGTTGTGGGCGTAGTCGATCAAAATGGTGAACTTGCGGCTGATGGGCACCAGCTCCACCCGGCCCTTGACCACCGTGGTGCGCAGCCCTTCGTGGATGGGCGCGTCGTCCAGCCCCAGCGCCTTGCCCACGCCGATGGTGGCCAGCGCGTTGTAAATGCTGAACCGCCCCGGCATCCCCACCTGCACGTCCAGCGTGTGGCCGTCCGGTTCGGTCAGCGTGAACTCTACGCCCAACATCTCTTTGGTGCGCAGCAGGCGGTAGTCGGCCGCGGCGCGGTAATCGGCCGCGTTTTCAATGCCGTAGGTGACCAGGCGGCAGGTGTGCCCCTCCAGCAAAGCGGCGGTGTTGGGGTCGTCGGCGTTGACCACGCCCACCTCGCAGCGGCGGAACAGCCGGCCTTTCCAGGCGCGGTATTCCTCAAAACTGCCGTGCTCGCCGGGGCCGATGTGGTCGGGGTACAGGTTGGTGAACACGCCCACCTGGTAGCGGATGCCCGCCACGCGGTCCATCATCAGCCCCTGGCTGGAAACCTCCATCACGCAGGCGTCGCAGCCCGCGTCCGCCAGCTGGCGCAGGATCTTTTGCAGTTCGTAGCTTTCGGGCGTGGTGTTGTTCAGGTCGTAGTGGTGGCCGGGGTAGTTCACGCCGTTGGTGCCGATCATGCCCACCTTGCGCCCGGCGGCCGTCAGCACGCGGCTGATCATGTGGGTGGTGGTGGTCTTGCCCTTGGTGCCGGTCACGCCCACCATGGTCATCTCCTCGGCCGGGTGGCCGAAAAAGGCGGCCGAAAGCAGCGCCATTGCGTACCGCGTGCTGGCAAACTGCACCACGGTCAGCTGCGGGTGGTTTTGCAGCACCTGCGGCGCCAGTTCGTGCTGCACGGCCAGCACCGCCGCGCCTTTTTCGGCGGCTTCGGCGGCCAGGTCGTGGCTGTCGCGCTGGGTGCCCACAATGCACACGAACAGCCCGCCCGGCTGTACCTTGCGGGAATCGTAGTAGATGTCGCTTACCTCGGTGTTCAGGCTGCCCTGCAAAAGGCTGTACGGCAGCCCCTTGACCAGTTGTTTCAAAAGCATCGCAGTTTACCTCTCAGCGTTTGACAAAGTATTCGTCGTACCAGACCAAAAAGATGAACACGCACCACAGCTGGCGCCAGTTGTCCCGCTTGCCGCTTACGTGTTCGGCCAGCATCTTGTCCAGCGCCGCCGTGTTAAAGAACTTGCGCGCCGCCTCGCTGCCGAACGCCTCGCGCAGGATGGCCGCGTACTTTTCCTCCCGCAGCCAGGCGCGCACCGGCACCGGGAAACCGAGTTTTTTCTTGTCCGCCGTTTTGGGCGGGATGGTCATTTCGGCCGCGCCGCGCATGGCGATCTTGGTCTGCTGGGCGTTGACCTTGCACTTGGTGGGGATGCGGCAGGCCAGCTCGAACACCCGGCGGTCCAAAAACGGCACGCGCAGTTCCAGGCTGTTCGCCATGCTCATCTTGTCGGCTTTCAGCAGGATGTCGCCCACCATCCACAGGTTCAAATCGCAGGTCTGCATCCGGGTCACGGGGTCCTGGCCCTGCGTCTGCGCAAAATACGGGCGGGAAAGGTCGGTCGGCAGGGTGCGGCCGGTATAGTTTTTCAGCAGCTGCTTTTTGCGCCGCTCGCCCATCAGGTTGGTGTTGCCGATGTAGCGCTCCTCCAGCGGGCGGCCGCGCCGCACCAGAAAGTTCACCCCCGGCACCGGCGGCAGCACGCCGGCCGCCGCGCCCAGCGCCCGCCGCAGCCACAGCGGCAGGCGGTCGTACCAGCTGACGGTGAACGGCTCTTTATAAATGTTGTACCCGCCAAAGAATTCGTCCGCCCCCTCGCCCGAAAGGCAGACCTTGACCTGCCTGGCGGCTTCGCGGTTGACAAAGTACAGCGCCACGCTGGCGGCGTCGGCCAGCGGTTCGTCCATATGGTATTGGATACGGCCCAGGTTGGCCCAATATTCCTCCGGCGTGATGCGGTAAGCGTGGTTTTTCACCCCGATATGGGCCGAAAAATCCCGCGCAAAGTCGGTCTCGTCATACTGTTTGTTGGCAAAGCCGACGGTAAAGGTCTTGTCCACATGGGCCAGCGCGGCCATATAGCTGGAATCCACGCCCGAGGAAAGGAAGCTGCCCACCTCCACGTCCGCGATCTTGTGGGCGGCCACGCTCTCCTGCATGGCGGCGGAGATGTCGCGCTCCCACTCCTCCAGGCTGGGGCCTTCGTCCGGGGTAAAGCGCGGGGTCCAGTAGCGCTGCACGGTCAGCGCGCCGTCCTTCCACTCCATCCAATGGGCGGGCAGCAGCTTTTTTACGCCGCGGAAAAACGTAT
The DNA here is from genome assembly GCA_944382805.1 of uncultured Gemmiger sp. GTDB lineage: Bacteria > Bacillota > Clostridia > Oscillospirales > Ruminococcaceae > Gemmiger. Next base: position 13,627 of record CALWNS010000065.1, read on the forward strand.
CCTCCCCCGGCGAAAACTGGTAGGAAAGGTACAGCGAAAGCTGGTCCTCGTTCAGTTCCTTTGTAAAGCCCGGGTGGTCCAAAAAGCTCTTGATCTCGCTGCTGAACAAAAGCTCGCCCGCTTCGTTCCGGTAATAGTACAGCGGCTTGATGCCAAAGTGGTCGCGCGCGCAGAACAGCGTTTTGGCCCGGCGGTCCCACAAGGCAAAGGTGAACATCCCGCGCAGCCGGCCCAGCAGGTCCTTGCCCCACTGTTCGTAGCCGTGCAGCAGTACCTCGGTGTCCGAGCGGGTGGCAAAGGTATGGCCGGCGGCCAGCAGCTCGGCGCGCAGCTCCTGGAAGTTATAGATCTCGCCGTTGTACACCACCACCAGGCTGCCGTCCTCGTTGTACATGGGCTGGCTGCCGCCCTCCAAATCGATGATGGACAGCCGGCGGTGCCCCAGGGCCACGCCGTCCCCGACAAAGCGGCCTTCGCCGTCCGGGCCGCGGTGGACGATACGGTCCATCATGGCCTGCAAAATTTCGGCCGCGTTATCCCGCGCGCCGACAAAACCAACGATCCCACACATAGTCGTTCGATCCTTTTCTCATCCTGATTGCTTGGTCGATGCCCTTATTATACACATTTTTACCGCCCTTGAAAAGCCCGTTGGCTGTAAATTCCGCCCGGATACCGCCGCGCGCGCGGCGGCATACTATGGTTTAGGCCCCGGCATTTGACAGGCGCGGCGTTTGGAAATATAATAGAGCCGTATGTTTTTACGGCAAGGAGCGGGGGAGCGTATGCAAAACTTTCAACCGGTGCTGCTGGGCAGCGATGCCAACGTCTATGGCATGGCCCGCAGCTTTTACGAGGAATACGGCGTGACCAGCGACGCGGTGTGCAAGGCCGTGCTGGTGGCCTGCCGCCACACAAAGCTGGTGCGCATCGCCGCCGTGGAGCCAAGGCTCGAGGAGGACGAGGTGTTCGTGCGCACCCTGGTATCTTATGCCGAAAGCCACGACTACCGCGCCCGCCCGCTGCTGCTGGTCTCCTGCGCGGACGGCTACACCATCCTGCTGGCCCGCCACCGCGAAGCGCTGGCCCCCTATTTCCATTTTGCCTGCCCGGACCTGCAAACCGTGCTGGATCTTGACATAAAAGACAATTTTTACCGCGCCTGCCGCGCGCACGGGCTTTCGTTCCCGCAAACGGCCACCTGCACGGCGCAGAACTACCGCCAGGCGGAACTGCCGTTCGACTTCCCCTGCATCATCAAGGCCAGCAACTCGGCCGCGTACTGGAACTGCAGCTTCCCGCACAAGAAAAAGGTGTTTTTGGCCAACAACCGGGCCGAATTCGACGCCATCACCGCCGCCATCTACGGCAGCGAATACCAGGACGACCTGATTTTGCAGGAGTACATCCCCGGCGACGACAACTGTATGCGGGTGCTCAACGCCTACTGCGGCCTGGACCGCCAGGTGCGCCTGCTGGCGCTGGGCCGCCCCCTTTTGGAGGAGCAGACCCCGGAGGGCATCGGCAACTATGCGGCCATCCTGTCCGACCCCGAATACAACGACCCCGCCCTGCTGGAAAAAATGCGCGCCTTTTTGCAGGACGTGGGCTGGGTGGGCTACGCCAACTTTGACATGAAGTACGACGCCCGCACCGGCGAGTATAAACTGTTCGAAATGAACCCCCGCCAGGGGCGTTCCAGCTATTTTGTCACCGCCGCCGGCTATAACCTGGCCCGCTTTTTGGTCGAGGACGTGCTGGAACACAAGCCCGCCGAACTGACCGTGGCCGCCGGCCGGAGCCTGTGGATGATCGCGCCCTACGGCGTGCTGCGCAAATATGTAAAGGACCCGGCGCTGCGCCAAAAGGCGGCGGCGCTCAAAAAGTCCGGCCGCTGCGCGCACCAGCTCTACTGCAAGCAGGACCGCAGCTGGCAGCGCGGGCTGTGGTACGCGCGCAGCCAGCTGAACTACTACCGCAAGACCGCCCGCTATTATGGCAACAAGGGCCTGACCGACTGACCCGGAGGGGAAAACTATGTGTGGCATCACCGGCTTTGCCGAAACAAAACACCAGGCGGAGGAAGCCCGCGCCATCGTGCAGAAGATGGCCGACCTCATCGCCTACCGCGGCCCGGACGGCGAGGGCTATTATGTCGACGACCGCGTGGCCCTGGGCCACCGCCGCCTGTCCATCAT
>CALWNS010000066.1 GCA_944382805.1 uncultured Gemmiger sp.
GATCGGCCGCGAGATCAGCGTGGCCGTGCGCGAGGGCGGCGGCGACCCGGCCTCCAACAGCAAGCTGGCCGCGCTCATCAGCAAGGCCAAGGCCAACAACGTGCCCAACGATAACATCCAGCGCATCATCAAGCGCGCCGAGGGCGGCGACAAGACCGAGTACGAGGCCATGACCTACGAGGGCTACGGCCCCGGCGGAATTGCCGTCATGGTCGACACCCTGACCGACAACCGCAATCGCACCGCGGCCAATATGCGCCACTACTTCGATAAATTTGGCGGCAACCTGGGCCAGATGGGCTGCGTGGGCTTCCTGTTTACCCAAAAGGGCGTCATTGTTGTCGATCTGGAGGACAAGGACCCCGATGCGCTGGTGATGGACGCGCTTGACGCCGGGGCCGAGGACTTTGACGCCGGCGAGGACGCCGCCGAAGTCACCACCACGCCGGACAACTTCACCGCCGTCTGCGATGCGCTGCAGGCCAAAGGCTACGAGTTTATTTCGGCCGATGTGGCGCAGGTGCCCGCCACCACCACCGCCCTGGGCGATGCCGACCAGATGGCCAACATGGCCAAGCTGCTCGACGCGCTGGAGGACGACGACGACGTGCAGAACGTCTGGCACAACCTGGAAAACGAGGACGAACTCGACCGCTGACACCCGGCGGCCTGCAAAGAAGGGAGCTTGAGCGTCAATGCCGTCCACTGTCCTTTGCCCCTACTGCCTGGAGCCGCTGGAGGGCGGTTTTGGCGGCGCGTGCCCGCACTGCGGCAAAAGCCTTGCCAACCATAACCCGGAAGGCGCGCTGCCGCTGGGCGCGCAGCTGGACGGGCGCTACACGGTGGGGGATTACCTCAGCGCCGACGGCGACGGCCTGGCCTACCGCGGGGTGGAAAACGCCGCCCGCCGCTTTGTGCTTATCAAGGAGTACTTTCCGGTCACGCTGTGCAACGGCCGCAGCCCGGAGGGCGCACTTATGCCCAAACAGGGCAGGGAAGTGCTGTTCAAAACCAGCCGCATGGACTTTAAGGACCTGTACGACGACCTGCGCGGCCTGACCCCGGCCACCGGCCTTTCGCAGATCCTGGACGTGATCGAGCAGAACAACACCGTCTATGCGGTGGAGGAAAGCGAAAAGGGCATGACCCTGTCCCACTACCTGACGCTGCGCTCCCGCAACCTGACCCCCGCCGAAGCGCGCACGCTGCTGCAGCCGGTCATGGAGGGCGTTACCCTGCTGCACAAAGCGGGGCTGGTCCACCGCGGCATCTGCCCGGACAACATCCTGCTGCCCATCGACGGCAGCGCCCGCCTGACCGGCTATGGCACGCTGGCGCTGCGCACCGGCGGCAGCGAGCTGAAAAGCCAGCTCTATGCCGGGTACGCCGCGCCGGAACAGTATTCGGCCTCCGAATTTTCCGGCCGCTATACCGACGTTTACGCCCTGGCGGCGGTCACCTACCGCCTGGTCACCGGCCAGGTGCCGGTGGCCGCGCCGCAGCGCAAGGTGCGCGACAGCCTGGAAAGCGCCCACAGCCTGGAAAACGGCGTGCCCACCTATTTTTCGCAGGTGCTTTCCTGCGCCATGCGGCTGGACCCCGCCAAGCGGATGCAGACGGTGCCCGAGCTGATGAGCGCCCTGACCGACCCCGGCGTGGCCAACGCCATGTTCGAACGCGGGGACAACCAGATCTCGACCAAAAAGATCCTGGGCGCTTCGCTGGTGGTCATCTTTGTGCTGGTGGTGCTGCTGTTCTGGAGCCTGATCGGCCGCGTGGGGGACGGCGCCGCCCCCGCCGCCACCCCGACCCCTGCGCCCGAACAGAGCGCCGCGCCGGAAGCTACGCCGGACGGCGATGTCCTGATCATCCCCAACCTGGTCGGGCGCGATTACGAAACCGAGATCAAGGGCAGCTCGCTGTACCAGAACTACCGCATCATGATGACCGAAGCCTACTCCTCCACCGTGGAGGAGGGCCGGGTCATCAGCCAGGAACCGATGGCCGGCACCTTGCAGACCCAGCCTAGCCCCATCATCCAGATCACGATCAGCAAGGGGCCTTTGATGGTGGAGATGCCGGATATCATCGGCTTTACGCAGGATAACGCCAGCAGGCTGCTGGATGCAGAGGGCATCCAGTACCGCATGGAGATTTTGCAGAACGACGGCAGTTATGCGGCCGGCTGTGTGGCCTACTGCGAACTTGACGGCGAAGAACTGATCAAAGGCACCCGGCTGGACGCCGGCACCGCCGTGGTTACGGTATATATTGCCGGCGAGCGTGGCGACAGCGCCCGCACCCCGTCCGCAGAGTAAAACGCAAAACGAACGCCTCCCGCGCCAAATTGGACGCGGGAGGCGTTTTTATCATTCCTGTTCCGGGCTTTGCGGGCTTTCCGGCTGCGTGTGCGGCGGCCGGCCGGCAAAGGCAAAGCGCGCGTTATCGTCCCGGTCGGGCGGGTACTCGCCCTGCAGGCGGGCCTCCAGCCGGCTCAGGCGGGCCTCCAGCTGGGCGATGCGCTGCTCCTGCAGATCGGGCAGGGCCTGCTGGTCCAGGTCGTCGGCCGGGCAGCAGCGCTCGCTGTTCACGCGCACGACCTCCGCCGGCACGCCCACGGCCGTGGCGTTGGAGGGCACGTTTTTCAGCACCACGCTGCCCGCGCCGATGCGCACATTGTCCCCGATGTACACCGGCCCCAGCACCTTGGCCCCCGCGCCGATCAGCACGTTGTTGCCCAGCGTGGGGTGGCGCTTGCCCACGTCCTTGCCGGTGCCGCCCAGCGTGACGCCGTGGTAGATCGTGCAGTTGTCCCCGATCTCGGTCGTCTCGCCAAACACGATGCCCATGCCGTGGTCAATGAACAGCCGCTGGCCGATTTTCGCGCCGGGGTGGATCTCGATGCCGGTCAAATGGCGCGAAAGCTGGCTGACCAGCCGCGCCAAAAACAGCAGCCTGTGCCGGTACAAAAAGTGCGCGATGCGGTGGGTCACCAGCACATGGAAGCCCGGGTACAGCAAAATCACCTCCAGCACGTTGCGCGCGGCGGGGTCCTTTTCCCGGATGTTTTTTGCATCGGCCCACAGTCCCATGGCTTGCTTCTCCCTTTTCGTTTTAAGTCTACCGTATCATTATGACACGTTTTGGTCCGTATTGCAACCGTGCGCCGCGCCGCATACGCATAAATGATTTGTTGCGTAACAATACGCATTGTGGTATAATAAATGCACAGAGAACGAAACCCGGCGGCCCCCAAGCTGCCGGGTTTCTACAGGAAGGAGAACGCCATGACCCGCGTAGAAGCCATAGAAGAATACGTCCACGCCCAAAGGCGCGCCCAGCGCGATTACCGGGAGAAGATGGCGGCCGGGCAGTACCCGTACCTGCCGGTGCTGGATGACATTCTGCAAAACACCAATGTGGAAAGCCAGCTGCCCATCGGCACCATCGAGATCCCGCTGGAGCTTGTTGTCGGCACCAAAACGGCGGGGCGCACGGCGGCGTTCGCCTCCAACTTCCTGCCGCTGCTCGGCTCCAAGACCGAGTTTGCCAACAAATGGGTCTCGCTGTGCCAGGCCCATGTGGAGGAGGGCATCCGCGACCCCATCCGCTGCTTTGAATACCTCGGCCGCTTTTATGTGCAGGAGGGCAATAAGCGGGTCAGCGTGCTGAAATATTTCGGCGCGGATTCCATTGCCGCCACCGTCACGCGGGTCATGCCGCAGTACAGCGATAACAAGCTGATCCGCCTGTATTACGAATTTGTCGAATACTATCCGCTGTGCGGCCTGTATACCCTCACCTTCAGCCAGGAGGGCAGCTTTGCCCGCCTGCAAAAGCTTATGGGCAAGGCCCCCGGCGAAAAATGGTCCGACGAGGACCGCGCCGACATTGTATCGCTGTACAACTGGGTCAAAAAAGCCTACAATGCCCGCGGGGGCGAAACCCTGCGCAGCACGGTGGGCGATGTGCTGCTGCTGCTCGCGCGCGTCTACACGCTGGCCGACCTGAAAAAGCGCAGCCCGGCCGAACTGACCAAGGCGCTGGATGCGATCTGGGACGACGTGCTGGCCATCGAAAACCCCGTGCCGGTCAAGCTCAGCACCAAGCCGGCGGAGCCGGACCAGGCCAAGCTGATCGACCGCATCCTGCCGGCCGCCATCCGCCCGGGCGCCGCGCCCAAAAACCTGAAAGTCGCCTTTGTACACGAGCGCACGCCCGAAACCAGCACCTGGACCAGCCAGCACGAATTCGGCCGCAGCCAGCTGGATATGGTGTTCAAGGGCCAGGTCGAGACCAAAGCCTACTTTAACGCCGTGGCCGGCGAAAACGCCGATGAACTGGTGGAGCAGGCCATTGCCGAAGGCGCCGACATCGTGTTCACCACCAGCCCCAAGCTGGTGGGCGCTTCGCTGCGCGCGGCGCTCAACCACCCCGAAACCCGCATCCTGAACTGCTCGGTCGATATGCCGTACACCAGTATCCGCACCTATTACACCCGCGTGTACGAGGCCAAGTTCATCAGCGGGGCCATCGCCGGCGCCATGAGCCGGGGCGACCGCATCGGCTATGTGGCCGACTACCCCAACTTCGGCACGCCGGCCAACATCAACGCCTTTGCGCTGGGCGCGCGCATGGTCAACCCGCGCGTGCGCATCGATCTGCAGTGGACCTGCCTGCCCGGCGAACCCATCGATGCGTTCAACCGCCAGGGCATCACGGTCGTTTCGGCCCGCGACACCCCGGTGCCGGGCCGCCCGCAGCGGGAATTCGGCATCTTCCGCATCCGCCGCGGCGGTATGCTGGAGGACCTGGCCTCCCCGTTCTGGCACTGGGGCCAGTTTTACGAAAACGTGGTGCGCAGCGTGCTCAACGGCGCCTGGAGCAAGGACGCCGAAGGCGACGAGCGCCGCGCCGTCAACTACTGGTGGGGCATGAACAGCGGCGTCATGGATGTGCTGTTCAGCCGCGAACTGCCCCACGATGTGCGCCACCTGGCCAACATCCTGCGCCAGGGCGTTATTTCCGGCGCCATCGACCCGTTTGCCTGCCACATCGTGGCGCAGGACGGCACGCTGATGAACGAGGGCCAAAACGGCCTGGCCCCGGAGCAGATCCTGCACATGGACTGGCTGTGCGACGCCGTGGACGGCCACATCCCCGAATATGACGAACTGACCGAAGCCTCCAAACCGATGTACCGGATGCAGGGCATCCACCGCGACCGCCTGCCGGTGGAGAAGGAGGCCGAGCTATGAGGATCCTGGCCGTTGCCGATGAGGAGTCCAAGTACCTGTGGGATTACTACGAGCCGGAAAAGCTCCAGGGCTATGACCTGATCATCGGCTGCGGCGACCTGGACATCCATTACCTGACCTTTTTGGCCACGGTGGCGCCCATGCCGGTCATCTATGTACACGGCAACCATGACGCGAGCTACGACAATCACCCGCCCAGCGGCGCGATCTGCATCGACGACGATGTGTTTTGTTATAAAGGCTACCGCTTCCTGGGCCTGGGCGGCAGCTGCCGCTACCGCAGCGGCGCCTGGCAGTTTACCGAAGCCGAAATGCGCCGCCGCATCCGCCGCGTGCGCAGCAAGGCGCAGCACGCGGGCGGGGTGGACGTGTTCGTGACCCATGCGCCCATGCACGGCTACGGCGATATGAACGACCTGCCGCACCGCGGCTTTACCGTTTTCCAGGAGGTGCTCAACGCCTACCGGCCCGCCGTTATGCTGCACGGCCATGTTCACATGACCTACGGGGCCAACCTCCCGCGGGAGCACCGCTACGGCCAGACGCGCATCATCAACGCCTACGACCGCTTTACGCTGGAACTGCCGGACCGCCCCGAACCGGTCCGCCAGGGCCTGCTGGCGCGCTGGCGCGGCCGGTAAAAGCCGGCCTGCGCCCGCGGCGCACGACCGCTACCAATATTTTTGCAGGAGTCAGGAGAAAGTATGAACAAGATCGCAGTTTTGGGCGCCGGCACCTGGGGCACGGCGCTGGCCCGTATGCTGGCCGTCCACGGCCAGGACGTGACCATGTGGAGCGCCCTGCCGCAGGAGCTGGAGAGCATGGCCGCCACCCGCCGCCACCCCAACCTGCCCGGCATGGAATTGCCGGAAACGATGCACTATACGCCCGACCTGGCCGCCGCCTGCGCTGGGCGCGACCTGGTCGTGTTTGCGGTGCCCTCGGTGTTTGTGCGCCAGACGGCCAAAAAAGCCGCGCCCTGCCTGCCGGACGGCCAGCTGATCGTGGATGTGGCCAAAGGCATCGAGGAAAAAACGCTGCTGACCATGTCCGAAGTGATCGAAGCGGAACTGGCCGCCTGCCCCGGCCACGGGCACTGCCGCGTGGCGGCGCTGTCCGGCCCCACCCACGCCGAGGAGGTGGCCCGCGATATGCCCACCCTGATCGTGGCCGCCGCAAAGGACGAAGCCGACGCCCAGGCCGTGCAGAAGATCTTTACCAACCCCAACTTCCGCGTATACACCAACACCGACCGCCGCGGCGTGGAGCTGGGCGGCGCGGTCAAAAACGTCATTGCGCTGGCCGTGGGCATGGCGCTGGGCCTGGATTACGGCGATAACGCCAAAGCCGCGCTCATCACCCGCGGCAACGCCGAGCTGGCCCGCCTGGGCGTGGCCATGGGCTGCCAGGCGGCCACCTTTGCCGGGCTTTCCGGCATGGGCGACCTGATCGTGACCTGCACCAGTATGCACAGCCGCAACCTGCACGCCGGTATGCTTATGGGCCGCGGCATGAGCGCCGACCAGGCCAGGCAGGAGGTCGGCCAGGTGGTGGAGGGCATCAACGCCCTGCCCGCCGCGCGCAAGCTGGCCAAACAGTATAAGGTCGAAATGCCCATCGTGGAAGCCGTGTACGGCATCGTCTCCGGCACGCTGCCCGCCCGCAGCGCCGTTGCCTCCCTGATGAGCCGCGGCCTTAAAAGCGAGTAAAATACGCAGTTTTTCTGCAAAGCGCAAGCCCCGCCTGCCCGGCGGGGCTTCAGCGTGTCGAGAAACTCGACACGCTGCAAAGGGGGCAACAGCCGCGCACGGCAATTGCCTAACGCGGCTATTTCCCCCTTTGGAGTCCCCTTCGACAAAATTCTGCGGCAAACCGCGCACTCGGAGCTCTGCTCCTCGCACACAATTTGCCGCAAAATTTCCCTGTCGGTGTCGCCGTCGTCGGCGCGTGTCCGCCGACGGCGACAGATTTTAACTTTTTCGACGGCCTGTGAAAAGTGTATAATTTCCCCAAAGTTTCTGTAAAAATCTTCTCCCCCGCACACCCTTGCCTTTTCCTGCCCGCACGATATAATGGGGCGTGGAACAGGGGAAAAGGAGCGTGACGGTATGAGGCAGGAAAACGATCTGGGCAAAGACCCGATCGGGCGGCTGGTGCTGCGCATCGCGCTGCCCAGTATGCTGGCGCAGTTCGTCAACGTGCTGTACAGCATCGTGGACCGTATGTACATCGGCAACATTGCGGAGGTGGGCGAACTGGCGCTGGCCGGCGTGGGCGTCTGCGGGCCGGTCATCACCATGGTCAGCTCGGTCGCTTCGCTCATCGGCGTGGGCGGCGCGCCGCTTATGAGCATCCGCCTGGGCGAAGGCAAGCGCGAGGAAGCGCGGGACATTTTGGCCAACGCCTTTTTGATGCTGTGCGTGCTCTCGCTGGTGCTCACGGGGGTGCTGTTCGTCATCCGCCGGCCCATGCTTTTGTTCTTTGGCGCCAGCGAGGCCACCATCCCGTATGCCGAAACGTATTTTTCATATTATGTGGCCGGCACGCTGTTTGCGCTGCTCTCCACCGGCATGAGCCAGTTCATCATCTGCCAGGGCTTTGCCAAGATCGCCATGTGCTCGGTGGTGCTGGGCGCGGTGCTCAACATCGTGCTGGACCCCATCTTTATCTTTTTGCTGCATATGGGCGTGGCCGGCGCGGCGGTGGCCACGGTGCTTTCGCAGCTGGCCAGCTGCTGCTTTGTGCTGCGGTTTCTGTTCGGGCCGTGGCCGCAGGTGTCCATCCGCTTCGGCGGCTATGCCGCGCGCATCATGCGCCGCATCCTGGCCATCGGGTTTACGCCGTTCGCCATCATTGCGGCCGATAACATCATGATCATCGCCATGAACATGATTCTGCAGCGCTACGGCGGGCCGCAGCGCGGCGATGTGCTGGTCACCTGCGCCACCATCGCCCAAAGCTTTATGCTGGTCGTCACCATGCCGCTGGGCGGCATCACCGGCGGCACGCAGTCCATCCTCAGCTACAACTACGGCGCGTGCCATGTGGGCCGCGTGCGCGCGGGGCAGCGGCGCATTTTCGGGCTGTGCCTGGCCTTTACCGCCCTGATGACCGCCGTGGCCTGGCTGGGCGGGCACGCCTTTGTGCGCCTGTTCACCGCCGACCCCGAAGTGGCCCGCCAGGCCCAGTGGGCCATCCGCGTCTGCACGCTTTCGCTGCTGCCGCTGGGCATCCAGTACGAGATCGTGGACGGCTTTACCGCCATGGGCCAGGTGCGCTATTCGCTGGCGCTTTCGTTCTGGCGCAAGTTTGTCTACTTTGCGGCGCTGTTCATCTGCCCGGCCCTGTTCGGGGCCGAAGCCGCGTTCTATGCCGAGCCGGTCTCCGACCTGCTTGGCCCGGCGGTGTCCATCGTGGTGTACCTTGTCTGTATGAACCGCATCCTGAAAAAGCGCCTGCTCACCCGCCGCGGCGAGCTGCACAATACCTGAAACAGGCCCCTCTGCCGCCCGGCAGGGGGGCTTTGCAGCAGGCGGCCGGCGTGCTATACTGAAAACAGCCGTTACGAAAGGGGAGGGGTGCGCCATCGAGATCCCCGACCTCATCCCGCTGCCTGCCCCGGAGGTGTCCGTAAACACAAGAAAAGGCGTAGTCGTCAACTACGCCCCAGCCACCATCGCCGGATGAAAACAACAAAAAAGACGAGTGTTCTTACAGCGTTTCAAATGCTATAAGAACACTCGCCATGGTGCGGATGAAGGGATTTGAACCCACACTCTTTTAAGGGAACTAGAACCTGAATCTAGCGCGTCTGCCAGTTCCGCCACATCCGCATATTTGCGCCGCCTTTTGTGCGGCGAGTGTTATTATAGCACGCCCCGCTCCAAAATGCAAGCCCTTTGTGCAAAAAAATCCGCGCCTTGCCGCCGCGCGGCGCCGGTGCTATAATCAGGGGGTGATTTTTGTGTCAAGAGGGGATCGCTGTGAAAAACCTTATGCGCACCGTGTGGCAGACGCTCAAGTTCGAAGCCGCCTGCAAGCTGCTGGCGGTATTGCTGGTCTACCCGCTGCTGAACGGCCTGTTCCAGATCTATGCCGCGTCCGAAGGGCTGAACTTTAACGCCGGCATCGTCACGGCGTTTTTAAGCCCGGCCGGCGTGGCGGTGCTGCTGTGTGTGCTGGCGGGGGCCACGGCGTTCGTCTATTGGGAACTTTCCACCGTCATCCGCATCGCGGCGCTCACGCGGCAGGGCACGCCGTTTCGCTGGCGGGAACTGTGGTGGGGTTCGCTGTGGGGGCTGGGCGCGCTGCGCGGCGCTTCGTTCCCGGCTTCGGCCGTGTTCTACCTGGCCGTTCTGCCGCTCACGGCCGTGGGCTATGTCAACAGCCTGCTGCCTACGCTGGCGCTGCCGGAGTTCATCTACAGCGAACTGCGCCGCTACGGCGTCCCCGGCATGGCGGCCATGGTGGCTATCCCGCTGCTGTACTACCTGCCGGCGGCGCTGTTTTTGTTCGCGCCGCTGTATATGGCGCTGCGGCGGCTGCGCTTTTTTGCCGCCGCGCGCGAAAGCCTGCGCACCTGGCGGCGGATGGGCCTGCGCGCGCTGCCGGTGGCGGGCGGCTGCCTGCTGTGGGCGGCGGCGTCCACCCGCATCGCCCAGTATTGGCGGCGCAACCGGCTTGACCTGACCGATTTTGACGCCGCGTTCCTGCGCAATCTGCTCTATTCCCAGGCTTTCGGCATCGACTTTGCCTATTGGCTGGTGCGCGGCGCGCTGGACGCCGCCGCCATGGCGCTGTTCGTCCGCCTGCTGCTGGCCTGCGCCGACCCCGGCCGGCAGCTGTGCGCCCAGGTCGACCCGGCCTGGCAGGGGGACGCCGGGGTTATCGCCGGCGTTGTGCGCCGCCGCCTGGGGGCTTGGCGGCGGCGCTGGGCCGCCCGCTGGCAGCGCGCCGGCGTGCGGCTGGGGGCCGGGGCGCTCTGCCTGGGCCTGGCGGCGTGGATGCTGGCCGGCGGCGCGCCGCCGCCGCTGGAACACCCGCCGGTGGTCATCGGCCACCGCGGCTGCCTTTACGAGGTCGAAAACACGCTGCCCGCCTTTGCCGCCGCGGTGGAAAGCGGAGCCGACTATGTCGAACTGGACGTGCAGCTCTCGGCGGACGGCGTCCCGGTGGTGGTACATGATGCAAACCTTTGGCGGCTGGCGGGGCGCAGCCTGAACGTGGCCGACCTGACGGCGGCCGAACTGGCGGGCATCGAACTGCCGGCCAGCGGCTTGGCCAGCCGCAGCGGGACCATCCCCACGCTGGAACAGGCGCTGGAATGGGCGGCGGGCAGCGCCGCGGCCCCCGGCTTGCTCATCGAACTGAAACCGGCGGCGGGCGGCGCCGCCGCGCTGGCAGGGGCCGTTGCCGCCCAGGTAGAGCGCGCCGGCCTGGGCGCGCGGGCGATGTTCATGGCGCAGGACCTTACCAGCGTCGAAACGCTGCGCGCGGCGCACCCGGACTGGCGGATCGGCTACTGCGCCTACGGTTCGGCCGGCGACCTGGACGAGGGCATCTGGCAGTATGATATCGACTTCTTGGCGGTGGAGGAGTCCATGGTCTCCAACCGGCTGGCCCGCCTGGCGCGCGCCCAGGGCCTGCCGCTGTATGTGTGGAGCGTTTACGATTCCGACAAAATGCTGCAATACCTGCAAATGGGCGTTACCGGCCTGATCACCGATTTCCCGGACATCGCGCGCGGCGTCACGGACGGCTACCTGGCCGCCGGCCGCCACAGCTACCGCGCCGCCGCGCCCGGCCAAACGGCCTGACGGCGGGATTGTTCACGGAAAATTCTTTGCTTTCCGGCGGCGGTTGGTGTATAATAAGCATGATTCCTTTGCGCAATATCCCGATTTGATGGAGGATGCCAAAACACATGAGCAATTATACAGGCAGCACGTGCCCTGTGTGCCATAAAAAATTTACCGATCAGGACGATATCGTAGTCTGCCCGGACTGCGGCACGCCCTACCACCGCGCCTGCTGGCCCAAGGCCGGCTGCGTCAACGCCGACAAGCACGGCGCGTACGAATGGCAGCCGGACAACGTCCCCGCGGACGCGGATCCCGCCTGCCCCAACTGCGGCGCGCACAACCCGCCGGGGGCGCATTTCTGCAACCACTGCGGCGTGCCCCTGCCCGACCACCCCGAAAACGCCGACCGCCCGCCGCAGCCCGAACCGCACCGCCCGGTGTACGACGACCCCGCCTATGACCCGTCCGCCGCGCGCCGCACCGGCCCGGCGGCCGGGCAGGCCGGCCCCCATATCGAAAGCTATGCCGCCGGGCCGGACGGCAGCGTCTACCGGCGGGAGCTTGGCCCGGACGATACCATCGAGGGCGTCAAGACCCGCGATTGGGCCACCTTCCTTGGCCCGGCCGGGATGTTCTATCTGATGCAGTTTTTCCGCATGGAGCAGACCAAACACAAGATCGGCTTTTCGCTGTCGGCGTTTGTGTTCGGCCCGGCCTACCTGTTCTACCGCAAAATGTGGAAAGAGGGGGCGATCTTCGCCGCGCTGGACCTGCTCTGTTCGCTGCCCACCTGCCTGGCCATGCTGGTCATTTCGGACGCGCCCATCACCGCCGCCATGCCCACCGCCTGGCTGGAGATCGGCCTGAACGTGGCCGCGGTGCTCAACTGGGGCGTTATGATCGCGCGCGGCTTTTTGGCCGTGTACTGGTACCGCAACACCTGCCTGCGGCGCATCCGCGCCATCTGCGCCGCCCAGCCGGAGGGCCAGGCCCGGCAGGACCAGCTGGCGCTGCGCGGCGGCACCAGCGTGCCGGCCGTGCTGGGGTATCTGGTGGCGTATTTCTCGCTCAGCGGCGTTCTGTTGCTCCTGGGGCTGGACCCTGTCGCGGTCTCGTCCCTGTTTATGATGTAAAAACCTACGGGAGGGATTCGCAATGAAAACCACACTGGTCATCATGGCGGCCGGCATCGGTTCGCGCTTCGGCGGCGGCATCAAGCAGCTGGCGGCGGTCGGCCCCAACGGCGAGATCATCATGGATTATTCCATCCACGACGCCATCGAAGCCGGCTTTAACAAGGTCGTCTTTATCATCCGCCACGACATCGAGCAGGCGTTCCGCCAGGCCATCGGTGACCGCATCGAGCGCATCTGTGCGGACCTGGGCGTGGAGCTGGGCTATGCCTTCCAAGAACTGGACGACCTGCCCGCCGGCGTCACGCTGCCGCAGGGGCGCACCAAGCCCTGGGGCACCGGCCAGGCCGTGCTGGCCTGCAAAGACCAGCTCGACGGCCCGTTTGCCGTCATCAACGCCGACGACTACTACGGCAAAGAGGCGTTCGTGCAGCTGCACAGCTTTTTGCAGGGCTACGACCCGGCCGAGCCGGGCGCGCTGTGTATGGCCGGTTTTGTGCTCAAAAACACCTTGAGCGATAACGGCGCCGTTACCCGCGGCATCTGCCGCATGGACGACCAGGCGTTCCTGACCGGCGTGGACGAGACCTCCGGCATCGAAAAGACCGCCGGGGGCGGCGCGGCCGTGGACGGCCGGGCCGTCGACGCCGAAAGCCTGGTCTCGATGAATATGTGGGGCCTGACCCCCGGCTTTGTCAAGATCCTGGAACAGGGCTTTGTCGAATTCTTTGCCGGTATCGCCGGCAACGAGCTGAAAGCCGAGTACCTGTTGCCCATCTACATCGACGAGCTGCTCAAGGCCGGCCGCGTCAGCGTCAAGGTGCTGCCCACCCACGACCGCTGGTTCGGCGTGACCTACCAGGAGGATAAGCCCGTGGTCATCGAATCGTTTGCCAAGCTGATCGAAGCCGGCGTTTACCGCAAAGACCTGTTCAGCGACCTCAAGCACTGACCCTTTTTTCGCCCCGCGTACCGGGCCGGCCTGGCCGCCCGCGCCGCGGGGCGTTTTGCGCCGGTTTGGCGCAGGCACGAAAATTGCAAAACGATGCACCCCCAGGGCATGGAAAGCGAGGACAAAATGCGGTATCGTAATAGCAGGAGGGATGCCTGTATGAAGCTGCAAGAAGTACGCCCGGCTGCCGAACTGACGCCGGAACAACGCGACGAAGCCCTGGCCTGCCTGGTCGAGCGCCTGCTGCGCTTTGGCCGCAGCCACAAGCTCATCAAGGATCTGGACACGATCATCGCCCGCAACACGCTGCTGGACCTGCTGGGCCTGGCCGCGCCGTACGAGGGCACGGTCGAAAAGGAGGCGCTGGCCACCCCCACCGAGATCCTGGAACCCATGCTGGACCTGGCCGCCGCCAAGGGCCTGTTTGACGATACGGTGCCGCAGTACCGCATCAACTTTGAAACACGGCTCATGGGCGCGCTGATGCCGCGCGAAAGCGAGGTCTGCCGCAAATTCCGCAAAACGCTGGCCAAGCACGGCCCGCAGGCCGCCACCGACTGGTTCTACGACCTGTGCGTGGTCACCAACTACATCCGCACCGCGCAGATCGCCCGCAACATCCAGTGGACCACCCCCACGCCCTACGGCGAGATGGAGATCACCATCAACCTGACCAAGCCGGAAAAGGACCCCAAGGTCATCGCCATGGAACGCCTGCAGCCGGCCGCCAGCTACCCCAAATGTATGCTGTGCAAGGAGAACATCGGTTACGCCGGGCGCATCAACTTCCCCGCGCGGCAGACCCACCGCCTGGTGCCGCTCAACCTGGCAGGGGAGAGGTTCTACCTGCAATACAGCCCCTACGCCTACTTCCACGAGCATTGCATCCTGCTGCACGAAGACCACAAACCCATGGCGATGGACCGCCCCACGCTGGCCCAGATCTTCGACTTTGTCAGCCAGTTCCCGCACTATACCTGCGGCTCCAACGCCGATCTGCCCATCGTGGGCGGCAGCATCCTCAGCCATGCGCATTTCCAGGGCGGGCGCTATGTGTTCCCCATGCAGAAAGCCGGCCTGGCCGCCGCGCTGCGCAACCCCCGCTACCCCGGCCTGCGCGCCGGCATCCTGCACTGGCCGGTCTCCACCATCCGGCTCATCGGCCGCAGCTCCCAGCAGGTGCAGAACGCCGCCAACGACATCCTGGACGCCTGGCGCGGCTACAGCGACGAAAGCGTGGGCATCCTGGCCCACACCGGCGATACGCCGCACAACACCGTCACGCCCATCCTGCACTATGACGAGCAGGACGGCTACATCCTGGACCTGGCGCTGCGCAACAACCGCACCAGCGACCAGTACCCGGACGGCATCTTCCACCCGCACAAGCAGTACCACAACATCAAAAAGGAAAACATCGGCCTGATCGAAGTCATGGGCCTGGCCATCCTGCCCGCGCGCTTAAAGGACCAGGGCGCGCAGATTGCCGATATTCTGTGCGGCGCGCCCAACACCAGCCGCGAACCCGGCAGCCCGCTGGCCGTCCATGCCGACTGGATCGACGAGCTGATCGCCCGGTACGGCGCCGCCATGACCCCGGTGGCCGCGCACGCCGCCGTGCGCGCCGGCATCGGCGCCGTGTTCAGCCATGTGCTGGAGGACGCCGGCGTGTTCAAGCAGGACGAAGCCGGCCAGGCGGCGTTCCTGCGCTTTGCCGAACAGTGCGGCTTCCAAAAAGCTTGACATCCGGCGCAAATTCTGCTAAAATAAATTGCTGTGCCAAACGGCACATATCCTTGCCCTTTGCGCAAAAGGGCCTCATGTCCAAAAGGAGGTGTACAGAACAATGGCTAAGTACGAAACCATGCTGGTTACCAGTTCTGCCCTGGATGAGGAAGCGAGCGCCGCTCTCATCGGCAAGTTCAAGTCCCTGATCGAGGCGAACGGTACGATCGATTCTGTCGACGATTGGGGCAAGCGCCGCCTGGCGTACCCGATCAACGACGAGACCGAGGGCGTGTACACGGTGATCAAGTTCACCGCCGACCCCTCTTTCCCCGCCGAGCTGGATCGCGTGTACAAAATCACCGAAGGCGTGCTCCGCACCATCATCGTGGCGGAGGAAGCCTGAGCGGCCAGAACAGGTCACACTGTTCGTAAGGAGTAAAGCGCTATGTTGAATGTTGTTGCCATTATGGGCCGGCTGGTGGCCGACCCGCAGCTGCGCCAGACCACGACCGGCAAAAACGTCGCGTCGTTCCGCATCGCCTGCGACCGCAACGGCCGCCGCGACCCCAACGGCCAGAGCAACGCCGATTTCTTTGACGTTGTCGCCTGGGACCGCTCGGCCGAGTTTGTCTGCCGTTATTTCCAAAAAGGCTCTCTGATCGCCATCGACGGCCGCCTGCAGAGCCGCCAGTATCAGGATAAGAACGGCAACAACCGCACGGCGATCGAGATCGTGGCGCAGAACATCAACTTCACCGGCCCCAAATCTCAGAACGCCGCTTCCGGCATGGGCGCGCCCGCAATGTCCGCGCCTGCCCCGGCAGAATACGCCCGCCCCGCCGCGCAGCCCGCTGCGCCTGCCTACTCGGCCGGCTCCAACGACGATTTTGCGCTGATCGAGGACGAAGGCGACCTGCCCTTCTGATCGTATCGATCGTATCATCTCAATCAAGGAGGTTAGAACCATGGCTATGGATCGTTCTTCCCGCCCGATGCACCGCGGCCGCCGCAAGGTTTGCAGCTTCTGCGTGGATCGTGTGGAGCATATCGACTACAAGGATCTGCCGCGCCTGCGCAAGTACGTGACCGAGCGCGCCAAGATCATTCCCCGCCGCGTGACCGGCACCTGCGCTTTCCATCAGCGCGAACTGACTGTCGCCATCAAGCGCGCCCGCCATATGGCTCTGATGCCGTATGTGAGCGATTGATCGCCCCGGCAAACCGCAAACAAAACCGGCTGCCCCGCCAACGGGCAGCCGGTTTTTTGCGTTCGTGCGGTATGCGCCGGGCGTAAATATCCGCGCCCGGCGTAAAGCCATTTGTAGGGGAGGGATTTATCCCTCCCGCGTGGCTTTGCGGTGGCCGCCACGCCCCCGGAACGGTCAAGACCGTTCCCTACAAACCAAGGTGAACGCTCTGCGGAACGGCAACGTGCGTAAAAACCATGCGTAGGGGAGGGGCACGCCCCTCCCGCGGGCGTTACGGTAACCTGTACGTTTACGGGAGGGCCATGGCCCTCCCCTACGAACCAAGGGTACCGCGCGGCAAATATTGATAACGAACGCAAAATTTACGCTGTAGGGGCCGATGCTCGTCATCGGCCCGGGAACGTACAGGTTACCGCAAGTCCCCCGGGACGATGCAAGCATCGTCCCCTACATTGCGCGGTAAATATCCGTGCCGGGCGCAAAAAAGGCCCCCTTGTCAAAGGGGGCTGGATGCGGCCAAAGGCCGCAGACTGGGGGATTGCCTGCCGGTAGAATGCTGCTTCCGGGAGCCTGCGCAGACTGGGGGATTGCGTTTAGGTTATATGCCGTTTATAAACAGCATTTCAAGGCAAAACAATCCCTCCGACCTCGCTTCGCTCGGCCACCTCCCTTTGACAAGGGAGGCAATGTGCGGCTAAATTTTGCGCCCGGCGTAAAGGCCATTTGTAGGGGAGGGTCTTGACCCTCCCGGGGAGCTTTGCGGCACCCGGCACGTGCCCGGGAGGGATAAATCCCTCCCCTACGAACCGCGGGTGCCGCGCAGGCCGTATTTTTGCAATGGGCGTACATTTTACGTTGTAGGGGCCATGGGTACCGCGCGGGCTATGCCTTTGCGAAGGGCGTACAAAAACAAAAAGGCCCCCTTGTCAAAGGGGGCGAAAGTGGAGATCGGGGGATTGCGTTTAAGCTATATGCCGTTTATCAATGGCATTTCAAGGCAAAACAATCCCTCCGACCTCGCTTCGCTCGGCCACCTCCCTTTGACAAGGGAGGCATTGTGCGGCAAAATTTTAGCGCCCGGCGTAAAGGGTGTTTGTAGGGGAGGGATTTATCCCTCCCGCGGGGCCTTGCGGTAACCTGTACGTTCGCGGGAGGGCCATGGCCCTCCCCTACAAATCGCGGGTACCGCGCGGCCCAATATCCGCGCCCGGCGTAAAGGCCATGTGTAGGGGAGGGGCACGCCCCTCCCGCGGAGCTTTGCGGCGGCCGTTACGTGCCCGGGAGGGATAAATCCCTCCCCTACGAACCACGGTTACCGCGCAGGCAAATATTTATAATGAACGCAAAATTTACGCTGTAGGGGCCGGTGCTCGTCATCGGCCCGGGAACCTTGCGGCAACCTGTACGCCCCCGGGACGATGCAAGCATCGTCCCCTACAGAGCACACGGGTACCGCGCGGCCCAATATCCGCGCCCGGCGTAAAGGCTATTTGTAGGGGAGGGTCTTGACCCTCCCGCGAACCTTGCCGCAACCGCCACGCCCCCCGGAACGGTCAAGACCGTTCCCTACAATGCAAGGGTACCGCGCAGGTCAAATTTTTGCGATGCGCGCACAAAAAAGGCCCCCTCATCAAAAGGGGGCCGGATGCGGCTTGGGACAAGCGTCACATGGCGTTGGTGCTGTTTTTCAAAATAACGTCGTGGCTGCCGCCCTCCACGATGGACGCCGAAGAAACCACGGTCAGGCGCGCTTTCTCCTGCAATTCGGGGATGGTCAGCGCGCCGCAGTTGCACATGGTGGACTTCACCTTGTACAGCGTGGTCTGCACGCCGTCGGCCAGCGGGCCGGCGTAGGGCACGTAGCTGTCCACGCCCTCCTCAAAGCCGAGCTTCTGCGCGCCGCCCAGGTCGTAGCGCTGCCAGTTGCGCGCGCGGTTGGAGCCTTCGCCCCAATATTCCTTCACATAGTTGCCGCCCACGCGCAGCTTGTTCGTGGGGCTTTCGTCAAAGCGGGCGAAATAGCGGCCCAGCATGACGAAGTCGGCGCCCATGGCCAGCGCCAGCGTGATGTGGTAGTCGTGTACGATGTCGCCGTCGGAGCAGATGGGCACATAGATGCCGGTCTCTTTGTAATCCTCGTCGCGCGCTTTGGCCACCTCGATCACCGCCGTGGCCTGGCCGCGGCCGATGCCCTTGGTCTCGCGCGTGATGCAGATGGAGCCGCCGACAATGCCGATCTTGACAAAATCGGCCCCGGCCTTGGCCAGGAACAAAAAGCCTTCGCGGTCCACCACGTTGCCCGCGCCCACCTTGACCTTGTCGCCGTAGCGCTCGCGGATCCAGGCGATGGTGCGGGACTGCCACTCGCTGAAGCCCTCGGACGAGTCGATGCACAGCACGTCCACGCCGGCGTCCACCAGCGCGGGCACGCGCTCGGCATAGTCGCGGGTGTTGATGCCCGCGCCCACCACATAGCTCTTGTTCGCGTCCAGCAGCTCGTTCACGTTCTCTTTGTGGCTGTCGTAGTCCTTGCGGAACACCATGTACTGCAGGTTGCCCTCGTCGTCGATCAGGGGCAGGGAGTTGATCTTGTTGTCCCAGATGATGTCGTTGCAGTCGTGCAAGCTGGTGCTGGCGGGGGCGGTCACCAGCTTGTCCAGCGGGGTCATGAACTCGGTCACCTTCAGGTCGGTGGACATACGGGACAGGCGGTAATCACGCGAAGCCACAATGCCCAGCAGCTTGCCGTGGGCGGTGCCGTCCGCGGTGATGGCCACGGTGGAATGGCCGGTGCGGGCTTTCAGGTCCAGCACGTCGGCCAGCGTGGCCTGCGGCGGCAGGTTGGAATCGCTCGTGACAA
Source organism: uncultured Gemmiger sp. (assembly GCA_944382805.1). Lineage (GTDB taxonomy): Bacteria > Bacillota > Clostridia > Oscillospirales > Ruminococcaceae > Gemmiger. The sequence continues at coordinate 18,941 of CALWNS010000066.1, forward strand.
AGCCCTTTTTGTACGCCTTGACGCGGCGGATCATATCGGCTTCCTGCTCGATGGTCTGCGAACCGTAAATAAACGAAACGCCGCCCTGCTTGGCCAGCGCGATGGCCAGCCGCTCGCCGGAGACCGACTGCATGATGGCCGAGACCATGGGGATGTTCAGCGAAAGCGGGCATTCTTCCTCCCCTTTGCGGTACTTGACCAGCGGGGTGCGCAGGCTGACCGCGTTGGGCACGTTCTCCGAGGAAGAATACCCCGGGACCAGCAGATACTCCCCGAACGTGCGGGACGGCTCAGAAAAATAGTACGCCATAAACACTCTCCTTGCTATCATGCAGCCGCAAAACCCCGTTCCTGCATAGCGGCAGGCGGGCGGCCCCGCTGCGGCCGGGGGCCGGATATGTATACTTGATTGTACCACATTCCCGCACAGACTGCAAAAGATTTGGCAAAAATCTTTTGCCCACACGCCCGCAAAAAGTTGTGGATTTTGCCGGGACGGCGGGCGGAAAAGTATGACTTTGCGCCGCCCGCGGCCAAAACCGCCGCCCGGCAGCAAAAACCTCCCGCCCCGGGCGGGGCGGGAGGGGGGAGCATTCATTACTGCTTGTTCATTTCCGCACGCTTTTTGGCGATGGCCGCCACGGCGTCTTTGCGGGACAGGTTGATGCGGCCCTGCTGGTCGATGTCGGTCACCATCACGTAGATCGGGTCGCCCACGGCCACCACGTCCTCCACGTGCTCCACGCGGTGGTCGTCCAGCTTGGAGATGTGGACCAGGCCCTCTTTGCCCGGCGCGATCTCTACAAACGCGCCGAAGTTCATCAGCCGGGTCACGCGGCCCTTGTAGATGGCGCCCACCTCCGGGTCCTCCACAATGGTCTTGATGGTGGCGATGGCACGCTTGGCGTTGTCGATATCGATGGCCGAAATAAACACATGGCCGTCCTCTTCGATGTCGATCTTGCAGCTGAAGTTCGCGCACATCTCCTGGATGACCTTGCCGCCCTTGCCGATCACGTCCTTGATCTTGTCCACCGGGATCTGCATACTGAACATCTTGGGCGCATACTTCGAAAGTTCCTTGCGCGGTTCGGCAATGCAGGGCTTGATGATCTCGTCCAGGATATACAGCCGGCCCTTGCGGCATTTTTCCAGCGCTTCCTCCACGATCTCGTAGGTCAGGCCGTCGATCTTGATGTCCATCTGGATGGCGGTGATGCCGCGGCGGGTGCCGCCCACCTTAAAGTCCATATCGCCGTGGAAGTCCTCCACGCCCTGGATGTCCAGCATGGTCATCCAGCGCTCGCCCTCGGTGATCAGCCCGCAGGAGATGCCGGCCACCGGCGCCTTGATGGGCACGCCGGCGTCCATCAGCGCCAGGGTGGAGCCGCAGATCGAAGCCTGGCTGGTCGAGCCGTTGGAGCTCATGATCTCGGACACGCAGCGGATGGTGTAGGGGAACTCCTCCACGCTGGGCAGCACGGGCAGCAGCGCGCGCTCGGCCAGCGCGCCGTGGCCGATCTCGCGGCGGCCGGGGCTGCGCGGGGCGCGGGCTTCGCCGGTGGAGTACGGCGGCATATTGTAGTGGTGGATATAGCGCTTCTGCGGCATATCGCCCAGGTCGTCCATGGTCTGCGCGTCGCGGGTGGAACCCAGCGTGCAGATGGTCAGGCTCTGGGTCTGGCCGCGGGTGAACAGGCCGGAACCGGGTACGCGCGGCAGCAGGCCGACTTCGGCGGCCAGCGGGCGGATCTCGTTGATGCCGCGGCCGTCCACGCGCTTGCCCTCGTCCAGCAGCCAGCGGCGCACCACGAACTTCTGCATCTTGTAGCTGATCAGGTCCAGCGTCGAAGCATCCAGGTCGGGGTACTCGGCGGCGATCTTATCCATGATGGGCAGCAAAGCGGCGTCGCGCACGTTCTTGTCGTCGGTGTCCATCGCGGCCTTGAACTCGTCCAGGTGGTCGGCGCTGATCTTTTTCAGCAGGTCGTAGTCCAGGTCGACCGACTGGAATTCGATCTTCGGCTTGCCGATCTCGGCCACGATGCCGTTGATAAAGGCCAGCATCTTTTTGATCTCGGCATGGCCGGCCTTGATGGCCTCCATCATGGTGGCTTCGTCCACCTCGTTGGCGCCGGCCTCGATCATGACGATCTTATCCATGCTGGCGGCCAGGGTCAGGGCCAGGTCGCTGCGCTCGCGCTGTTCCTTGGTGGGGTTCAGCACGATCTGCCCGTCCACCAGGCCCACGGCCACGCCGGCGATGGGGCCTTTCCACGGAATGTCCGACATGGCGATGGCCAGCGAAGCGCCGTTCATGCCCGCGATCTCGGCGCTGTTGTCCGGGTCCAGGCTCATCACGGTCATGGTCACGCACACATCGTTGCGCATATCCTTGGGGAACAGCGGGCGGATGGGGCGGTCGACCACGCGGCTGGAAAGGATGGCGTGTTCGCCGGGGCGGCCTTCGCGGCGCATAAAGCTGCCGGGGATGCGGCCGGCGGCGTAGAGCTTTTCTTCAAACTCTACGCTCAAGGGGAAAAAGTCGATGCCTTCGCGCGGCTTTTCGCTCATGGTCACGTTGCACAGCACGCAGGTCTCGCCGTAGCGGATCATGGCGCTGCCGTTGGCCAGGCCGCACAGCTTGCCGGTCTCCACCACGAACGGGCGGCCGGCAAAGGTGGTCTCGAACTTGCGGTAGCGGGGGAACGTCTCTTTTCTAGATGAAAATTCCAGTGGCATAGCGGGTTCTCCTTCCGGTATATGATTTGCCAGGCCCCCGTGCTTTGAGCAATAAATCCAGCCGCCGAACGCCGCTCGGCGGTTCGATTTACTGCACAAACCACGGGGCCTTTGTCCTACAGGGGCGCGCCGGGTATAAATAAATACGGGCAAGGCGCATCGGTGTGCGCCCTGCCCGTTTTGCCAAGAATTACTTGCGCAGGCCCAGTTCAGCGATCAGGGCGCGGTAACGGTTGATGTCCTTCTTCTGCAGATAGGCCAGCAGGTTGCGGCGGCGGCCGACCATCTTGAACAGGCCGCGGCGGCTGTGGTTGTCATTCTTGTTGCTCTTCAGGTGCTCGGTCAGGTGGTTGATGCGCGCGGTCAGCAGCGCGACCTGGACCTCCGGGGAGCCGGTGTCGCCCTCGTGCAGGGCGGCTTTCTCGATGACGGGCTTCTTTTCGATAGCGGATTTCTGGCTCATGGTGATTTCCTTTCTTT
>CALWNS010000067.1 GCA_944382805.1 uncultured Gemmiger sp.
GGCAAAGTCCAGCTCCGGCGCCGGGGAGGGCAGCCGGTCCGGCCAGGTCAGCGCATACTGGATGGGGATGCGCATATCGGGCACCCCCATCTGGGCAATGACCGAATTGTCGGCAAACTGCACGGCCGAGTGGATCACGCTTTCGCGCTGGACGACGATCTGGATCTTTTCCGGCGGCAGGCCGAACAGCCATACCGCCTCGATCAGTTCCAGGCCCTTGTTCATCAGGGTCGCGGAATCGATGGTGATTTTGGCGCCCATGTTCCAGTTGGGATGCTTGAGGGCGTCCTCCTTCTTTTTACCGGCCAGCTCTTCCCTCTTTTGGCCGAAAAACGGCCCGCCGGAGGCTGTCAGCAGGATCTTGGTCAGCCGTTTGGCCGCATGGGCGTCCTGCAGGCATTGGAAGATGGCCGAATGCTCGCTGTCCACCGGCAGCAGATGCACCCCGTGGCGGCGCCCCGCATCGGTGACCAGGTGCCCGCCGGTCACAAGGCTTTCTTTGTTGGCCAGCGCCAGGTCGTGGCCGCTCTCGATCGCGGCCAGCGAGGCCGCCAGCCCCGCAATGCCGACCACCGCGTTGAGCACCACGTCCGGGCCGTCCATCGCTGCCAGCGTGCGGATGCCCTCGGCCCCTTTCAGCAGGCGCGGCGCGTCCGCCCGGCCGGCCAGCATGGCCTCCAGGCGGCCGCAGGCCTCCGGGTCCGCCACAGCCACGCAGCGCGGGTGGAACTCCTCGATCTGGGCCAGCAGCTTTTCCACACTGGCGTGCGCCGCCAGGCCAAAGACCCGATATCCGTGCATCCGGGCCACGTCCAGGCTCTGCGTGCCGATGGAGCCGGTGGAACCCAGCAGGGTGATGGTTTTGCTCATAACATTCCCTTCTTTTTCAACGTGCAAACAGATAAAAGAAATAGCGCACCGCAATGGATACGAACGGCGCGATGAACATCACGCTGTCAAACCGGTCCAGGATACCGCCGTGGCCGGGGAAGATGGTGCCGTAATCCTTGATGCCCACCTGGCGCTTGACGGCCGAAGCAAACAGATCGCCCAGGATGCCAAGCACCGAAGCCACCGCCCCCACGGCCAGCAGCACCAGGTAATGGCGCGGCGTGACCGTGACGGTCAAAAGCGGGAAGCGGCGGTCCAGCAGGCTGTACACGAACGTGATGGCCGCCCCAACCGCTATGCTGCCCAGGATACCGCCGGCCGCCCCTTCGACCGTTTTGTGCGGGCTGACAACGGGCGCCAGCTTGTGCCGGCCGAACGCGCGCCCGGCAAAATAAGCCGCCGTATCCCCGCCCCAGGCAAAACCCAGGATCAGCAGGATAAAGTAAACGGCGTCCGAGCCGTAAGCCGCCGCGGGCAGTACGCGCTTGAGGTGTACAAGCGAGTAAAAGCAGAACAGGATCACGCCGCTGAAATACACGAACCCCGCCAGGCGGCCAAAGTCCAGCGTATTGTGCTGCGCGATCAGGCAGATGTTATAATAAAGCACCACCAGGAAGCTGATCGGCAGCACCAGCGCACGCACGGCTTCGCTGCTGGAGAGCATGATGAGCAGCGTATAGGGCACGGCCGCGGCGTACAGGTACCATTGCCGCCGGCCAAAGCCCATGGCCGAATACACCTCGTGCATACCGATCAGGCAGATCAGCGCCAGCACAAGATCAAACAGGATGGTATCGAAAAAAGCCAGTACCACGGCCAGGATGCACAGGCCTACGGCGGCGGTCAAAATACGGGTCTTCATACAAACGGATTCCTTTCGGGCGGCGGATCCAAGGCGGCGGGCAACGGCCCTGCACCGATAGATATGCAGGCGGCCGGCCGCGCTATGCCTTGCGCCGGCAGGATAGAAAGCGTGTGCCGCGCCGCTTGGCGGCGCGGCACACGACAAAACGCCAGCCGATCAGACCTCCATGATCTCGCGGTTCTTGGCGGCGCAGGTCTCATCGATCTTTTTGACGTATTTATCCGTCAGCTTCTGCACTTCTTCTTCCAGGTTCTTTTGGTCGTCCTCGGTCAGTTCGCCGGCTTTTTTCATGGCCTTGAACTTATCCATCGCATCGCGGCGGACATTGCGCACCGCCACCTTGGCGTCCTCGCCCTGCTTCTGCACATCCTTGGTCAGCTGCTTGCGGCGTTCTTCGGTGGGCGCCGGGAACACCAGGCGGATGGTATGGCCGTCATCCACGGGGTTGATGCCGATATCGCTGACCTGGATCGCCTTGGATATCTCGCGCACCATCTTGGAGTCCCAGGGCGTGATGGTCAGGATGCGGGCTTCCGCCACAGCCACCGAAGCAATCTGGTTGATGGGCGTGGGCGTGCCGTAGTATTCCACCGCGACCTTATCCAGGATCGCGGGGTTGGCGCGGCCAGCGCGGATGGTGGCCAGCTCACGGCTCAGGTGGCTGACGCAGTTGGACATTTTTTCTTCGTAAATTTTGGTCGTGCTGCTCATAGTGGTCTCCTTTTCGTTCTCGGTCGGCCTTGTGTCGACCGTGATCTGCTTCTCTCATTCTTTGACCAGAGTTCCTACCGCTTCGCCGCAAACTGCGCGCGCGATGTTGGCCGGGTCGCCCAGGTCAAACACCAAGATGGGCAGCCCGTTATCCCGGCAAAGGCTCGCCGCCGTGGAATCCATCACGGCCAGGCGCTCGTCCAGCACACGGCTGAAGGTCAAGGTATCGTAGCGCACGGCGTCGGGGTACTTGTGCGGGTCTTTGTCGTACACGCCGTCCACCATCGTTGCCTTAAACATCACATCGGCGCTGATCTCCAGCGCGCGCAGGGCGCTGGCCGTATCGGTGGAAAAGATGGGGTTGCCGGTGCCGCCGCCGAACACAACGATGGCGCCGCCCTCCATGGCGGCGATGGCCTGATCGCTGGTAAAGGTCTGCGCCACCTGCGGCATGACCGCGCTGGTCATGACCACGGCAGGCACCCCCTGCTGGCGCAGGGCATCCTTGACGGCCAGCGCGTTCATCACGGTGGCCAGCATACCGATCTTGTCGGCATCCATGCGGTCCATACGCCCGCTGGAACGGCCGCGCCAGAAGTTGCCGCCGCCCACCACGATGCCGATCTGCGCGCCGAGATCGTGCGCCTGCTTGATGCCTGCGCAGATCGAAGCGATGGTCTCTTCATCAAAGCCGGTCCCCTTGCTGCCGGCAAGGGCTTCGCCGCTGAGCTTCAGAAGGATGCGCTTATATTGGATGTTCATAGGGTTATCCACCACCTAATAGAATTCATATAGAATCATTTTACAATAGTTTGCCCGCAAAGTAAATACGGCGGCCAAAAAAGGGCATAAAAAATTCACACCGCGCCGGTCCGTGACCGTGCGGTGTGAACGGCGGCGCATTACTGCCCCAGCGTTGCGACCAGTTCGCGCTGCAGCGCCCTGTGCAGGCGCTGTTCGCGGATATAGCGCTTGATGGTATCGTCCTCCAGCAGGATGACCGGCGGGGTCGTTTTTTCCAGTTCCTCCACCACGGGGCAGAATTCCAGCCGCAGGCCGCCGCCCTGCGGCTGTTCCGGCCAGATCAGCCCCCAGCCCAGGCTTTCAAACGCCATGCGCACGATCAGCAGGCCCACAAAGCCGCCCTCTACAATGCGCTGGTCTACCCGCCCGTCCCGCAGGAGGTCCGCGGCCCAATCCTCCGGCCCGCGGCTGTCATCCTCGTAAACAAAGTGCTTTTGCTGCGTGCAGTGCAATGCGACACGGGTCGCGCCGTTCGCCGCCGCGTTGGAGATCAGGTTGGCCAAAAGATCGTCCAGGAGAGCCTCGTCGGCCGCGACCCAGAAGCTCCCGGTCCCCTGGGGCGCTTCCACCCGCATTTTGCTGCGGGAGGCGGCCAGTTCCTCGTTGGCACAGGCGGCAAACGCCTGCAGATACCCGATCAAATCGCACATCGCATCGGCGGGCGCGCGGCGGTACTGCGCCGCCGTGCGGCCCAGCGCCAGCTTGGCCGCATGGTCGGCCAGGCGCTCGACCACCGCCAGGCTCTTTTTCATCTCGACCAGGATGTCCAGCGCCGTGGACCGGACAGGATCCGGCGCATATTGGTCCAGCTGCTGCATCAAGGCATCGACCTGCGCCTGCAAAAGGCAAAACTCCCCCGCAAGGCGGCCTTTCAGGCCGCCCCGCAGGGCCAGCTTTTCCTCCGGCGATTGCCAGAGCGCGTCAAAAAAGCCATCGCTCATCGGTCTTTCTCCTTCTTCACGGTCCGTGCGGGGAGGGGGATCGTGCGGGTGAGCTCCTCGGTCAGTACGCTGATCAGTTCCAGGTTCGACAGCCGGCTGCCGACCGGTTTGCCCGCCGACCGACAGAGTATGGCGTAAGCGTCCGTCTTTCCCTCGCACAGCGAAGCGCTGACACGCTGCAGCGCGGCCGTGACCGCGCGCACGGTGGTGCGCTGTTCCTCGGCAACGTAAAGGTACAGTTCCTTGGCGATCAGGTTTTCCGGGTCCAGCGTTGTGCGCAGCAGGATCCTTTCCAGGTATTTCCAGCCGCTCAGCCGGCGGCTGCATTTCATGCTGTACATCAGCTCCCTGTATCGCTCCCGGACGCAGTAGCCCGCCCACATGGCAGGGTTGGCGCCCTGGCGGTACACTTCGGCAAAAAGCTCCTCCATGCCGTAAGGTTTTACAACGAAAGACTGTATGCCTATTTCCAAGAAAGATTCATTCCACCTGCGAAGGTTCTCCGTGCCGGTCACGATGATCTGCGGGTGGTATTCCATCCGCGCCAATTGCTGGACGAACCAGGCCGGCCGCAGATCGCTCAACAAACTGTCCAGCACAAGGACCTGCGGGCGCAGACCGCGCTGCACCAGCTCCAAAAGATCCCGCGCGCTGCCCACGGCCGCGCACAGCTCTACGCTGCTGTGATCCTGCGCATACAGCGCTGCCAGGCGGCAGATGCGTTCATCGCTGTCCGCCAGGATCAGGCCCACCTTTCCCGGTTGGTAAACAAATTCTTCCTGCGGCATATTGTTTACATCTCCTGTTTTCGATCTTCGGGCAGCAGCCGCTGCCCGCAAACGTCCTGCAGCACATCGCACAGTTGTTCGGGCGGGACGGCGTTCTCGTACAAAAACTTCAGCAGGCGGCTGCCGTATTCCTGTTCTGTCTGCAGCAGCAGGCAGCTTTCCCGCACAGGCGCTGCGCCGCCCGTGCGCCGGACTGCGATGCGCAGCCCTTGCGGCGCTTTTTCCAGTGTATACGACAGGCGGCTGGCCTCCTGCAAACCTTCGATCAACGAAAAGTCCCGCTCGAAGGCCGCCAAGCACTGGGTCGGTGCTGTTTCCATCTTCTTGATCTCTCCTCGTTTTTCGATTTCCCGCAGCCGGACGGGCGCGGTTTGGGCAGGGCCGCTTTTCGTGTTCCGGAACCAGGAAAAGCGCCGGCAGACCCGCCGCCCGCAGCGCCCGCCTGCGCCAGGTACGCCGGACGAGCGCCATACAGGTGCCCCTTGAAAACAATATACAATCTTATCACCATAAAATCAATGGGTTTTGCCGCACATTCAATATCCGATTTTGCACGCAGGGCGCAATATATGTTCTATTTTTATATTTTTGACCACAATTCGTCTTATTCTTGCGCAAAATATCATTTTGTTATTATATTCTTCTGCACACCCGCGCGTATAAGGTCCGCCGCTCCCCTGCCGGTTGCTTGCCAGGCGGCCTCCGGCATGGTATGCTAAAAGAAAAGAAGCGGCCAAAATCGCAGCGGAAAGGGGCGGCAGCCATGCCAGAGTTACCGGAAGTCGAGACCATACGGCGGGTGTTGGCGCCGCAGCTCCTGGGGGCCGTGATCGAGCGGGTCAACGCCCGCCGCCCGGCGGTCATCGCACACCCCGGGGCGGAAGCGTTTTGCGCCTCCCTGGCCGGGCGGCGTTTTGCCGCCGCCGAACGCCGGGGGAAATTCCTTTTGTTCCGGCTGGAGGGCGGCGCGCGGCTGGTCCTGCACCTGCGCATGACCGGCTGCCTGCTGCTGACCCCGCCCGCCTTCCCGGAGGAGAAGCACACCCATCTTGTTTTTTACCTGCGGGACGGCAGAGAGCTTCGTTTTTCCGACCAGCGGCGCTTTGGGCGCTGGTGGCTGCTGGCCCCCGGGGAAAAAGACGTGTACAGCGGGGTGGAAAAGCTGGGTATCGAACCGTTTGACCCGGCGCTTACGGCACGGTACCTGGCCGACCGGCTGGGCAGGCGGAAACGCGCCGTCAAGGACTGCCTGCTGGACCAGCGCATCGTGGCGGGCATTGGGAACATTTATTCCGACGAGATCCTGTTTGCCGCAGGCCTGGATCCCGCCCGGTCCGCCGCCAGCCTGACGGAGGCCGACTGGCAGCGGCTGGCAGCCGCGATCCCGCAGCGGCTGGCATATTTTATGGAAAAGAATGCGATCCCGCCG
>CALWNS010000068.1 GCA_944382805.1 uncultured Gemmiger sp.
GTAGAAGTTGATTTTCGCCCAGTCCAGAGGGGCGGCAGCAGGGGACACCCAGTATTGATCGGACAGGCTCAAGCCGTAGCATTCCATCAGCAGTTTGCCCGGCGAAAGTTCGATGCCGCGCTGTATGGCCAAATCCTCCGCTGTCTGCCGGAAGCCAGACCGGCTGGCGGGGATGGCCCGCCCGGAAAACCACTTGTCAAGGTCTTGCTCGATGTGGAATTTATCGCGTTTGACATGGATAGGCAAGTGATCGGTGGCAAGAACTTCGTCCACATGGTTGATGGAAGCGTTGTTCGGGTTTATGTCAAGAACTGCCACGGGCAATTCTCTGTGCATTAAGATGTATTTCAAGGGTGTTCACCTGCCTCTCCTGTACTTCATTATAACCGAAAAAAAGCGGCTTGCCAATGGTGCGACGATTCGTCGTACTCCGGATTCCTCAATCGCGGGAGTTATATTTCGACCAGTATTTCAATGATTGAACAATACCCCAATTATACGGGAGAGGGGAAAATGCTTTATGGCTTATGATTCCGCGGCGCATGACTACTGGCGATCGTAAGATCACCAGTGGATAATGCTACGGAAGGACGGCCTACTTTCACTCGGCCAAAAGCTCGCTGTGGGTTTCATTGCAGATCGCTTCGAGGGCGGGCACCCCTTATTGCTGGCCGGGCTGCTTTGCTGGCTTGCCGCCAATCGGCGGCAGTCCCTCCCGGACGGCGTCTCTTGCGCAGCCTGCTTTGGGGTCTGCGCGTTGTCATGTATAGCCGTAGCTGACACGTTGGCCGTGGCCTGTTTCAGCCCGCGCCGGGATGCCGCCCGGCAAGCCTGTGTGTCACCCGCGAAATGCACCTCATGATAGCAAAAGGCCGAGGATGATAACTGTATCATCCTCGGCCTTTCCGAGTGGTGCGCGGTACAGGACTCGAACCTGTGACCTCCTGCACGTCAAGCAGATGCTCTACCAGCTGAGCTAACCGCGCATATCGCTTGACGACTTGCTAAGTATACCAAATCTCGCAAGAAAAATCAAGCCCCTTTTTCAAAAAAACTGCAATTTTCTTGCCGGGCGGCCAGGGGGCGGGGCGGCGGTGCGCAGCAGCGAGATTTCCGGCGGACTCTTGCTTGCTGTTTTGCTGAAATTATGCTATACTATTTTGGTTAAAATGGCGAGGTGTAACGATATGCGTGTGATAGGCATCGACCCCGGCTATGCCATCGTGGGCTGGGGCGTGGTGGAATACAGCGGCAACCGCTTTGCCCCGGTGGGCTATGGCGCGCTCATGACCGATAAGGACACCCCGTTCGAACAGCGCCTGGTCGAGATCTATGCCGGCGTGCAGGATGTTTTGCAGCGCTACCGGCCCGAGGCGCTGGCGCTGGAAAAGCTGTTCTACCAGCATAACCAGACCACCGTGATCGGCGTGGCCGAAGCGCGCGGCGTGATCCTGCTGGCGGCGGCCCAGGCCGGCGTGCCGGTGTACGAATATACGCCCATGCAGGTCAAGCAGGCCGTGACCGGGTATGGCAAGGCGGTCAAGCGCCAGATCCAGGAAATGACCCGGATGCTGCTCAAGCTGCCGGCCATTCCCAAACCGGACGATACCGCCGACGCGCTGGCCATGGCGGTGACCCACTGCCATTGCAGCCGCAGCCGCCTGCAGGGGGCCGCCCCGCGCTGAACGACCGCCCGCAGCCAAACACGGGGGAGAGGGAGAAAGACATGATCTACTGCCTGACGGGAAAAATCATCAAAAAAACGCTGGATACCGTCGTGATCAGCTGCGCCGGGGTCGGCTATGCGGCCCAGGCGCCCACCACCACGGCCGAGGCTTTGCCCGCGCCGGGGCGCGAGGCCACGCTGTACACCGTGCTTTCGGTCACCGAGAACGATGTCTCGCTCTACGGCTTTGCCACCGAGGAACAGCGCGCCTGCTTTAAGATGCTGACCGCCGTCTCCGGCGTGGGGCCTAAGGCCGGGCTTTCGATTTTGTCCATCCTAACGCCGGAAAAGGTCGCGCTGGCGGCTTCCTCCGGCGACCACAAAGCGTTTACGGCGGCGGCGGGCGTGGGGCCAAAACTTGCGCAGCGCATCGCGCTGGAACTGAAGGACAAGGTCGGCAAGGGGCTGGCCGCCGGGACCGGCTTTGCCGGGGGCGGCGCGGCGGCCCCGGCCCCGGCCAGCGCCCCCGCCCAGGCTGTGGCCGCACTGGTCAGCCTGGGCTACACGGCGTCCGACGCCGCGGCGGCGGTAGCCCGTGTGGACGAGACGCTGCCGGTGCAGGATATCATCAAGATCGCGCTGCGCGGGCTGTCCCGCGTGTAGGAAAGGTTGAGGGAACGCCATGGCGCAAAATCAGGAATTTACCGTTGACCCCACCCGGCTGGTCAGCCCGGACCCCGGCCCCGCCGACGCCGAGGAAAACAGCCTGCGGCCCAAAACGCTGGAGGACTATGTCGGCCAGGATAAGGTCAAAAGCAACCTGCGCATCTATCTGCGCGCCGCCCAGCAGCGCGGCGAACCGATGGACAATATCCTTTTGTACGGCCCGCCCGGCCTGGGCAAAACGACGCTGGCCGGCATCGTGGCGCAGGAGATGGGCGTGCAGGTGCGCATCACCTCCGGCCCGGCCATCGAAAAGCCCGGCGACCTGGCCGCCCTGCTGACCAATTTGCAGGAGGGCGACATCCTGTTTATCGACGAGATCCACCGCCTGTCCCGCCAGGTGGAGGAGGTGCTCTACCCGGCACTGGAGGACTTTGCGCTGGACATCATGATCGGCAAAGGCCCTTCGGCCCAAAGCATCCGCATCAACCTGCCGCGCTTTACGCTCATCGGCGCCACCACCCGCGCCGGGCAGCTTACCGGCCCTTTGCGCGACCGTTTTGGCATCCTGCTCAAGCTGGAACCCTACAGCCCGGACGAGCTGGCCCGCATCATCACGCGCAGCGCCGGTATTTTGGGCATCCCCATCGACCGCGAAGGCGCGCTGGAACTGGCCCGCTGCAGCCGCGGCACGCCGCGCATCGCCAACCGCCTGCTCAAGCGCGTGCGGGATTTTGCCACCGTGCAGGGGGACGGCGCGATCGACGGCGCCATCGCCGTAGCCGCGCGCAAGCAGATGGACATCGACGCCCAGGGCCTGGACGAGCTGGACCGCGGCGTGCTGCGCGCCATTATCGAAATGTACGGCGGCGGGCCGGTCGGCCTGGATACGCTGGCGGCGGCGCTGGGCGAGGAGAGCGTCACGCTGGAGGATCTGTGCGAACCTTATCTGATGCAGCTGGGCTACCTGACGCGCACCCCGCGCGGCCGCTGCGTGACCCGCCTGGCCTACGAGCACCTGCGCCTGCCGGTGCCGCGCCGCCTGCGCGAGGACGAGGACGAAGGGCAGCAGAGCCTGTATTGAGCATTTTGTGAAAGGAGCCATGTTATGCGCGCTGCGGATACCTGGCAGGATTATGAACTGATCGACGCGACGGAGCACAACCGGCTGGAACGCTGGGGGCAGACGCTGCTCATCCGCCCCGACCCGCAGGTCATCTGGAAAAACGGGCAGGCCAGCCCGCTGTGGGGCCGGGCGGACGCCGTCTACCACCGCTCGGCCAAGGGCGGCGGCAGCTGGGAACAGCGCCGCAAGCTGCCCGCGCGCTGGCGCATCGGCTGGCAGGATCTGACCCTCATTGTCAGCCCCACCGGCTTTAAGCATACCGGCGTTTTCCCGGAGCAGGCCGTCAACTGGGCCTGGTACCGGCAAAAGATCGCGGCCGCCGGCCGGCCGGTCAAGGTGCTGAACCTGTTCGGCTACACCGGCGGGGCCACGCTGGCCTGCCTGGCGGCCGGGGCGAGCGTGACCCATGTGGACGCCTCCAAAGGGATGGTGGCCTGGGCGCGGGAGAACGCCGCCGCCAGTTCCCTGGCCGACCGCCCCTGCCGCTGGATCGTGGACGACTGCGCCAAGTTCGTGGCGCGGGAGATCCGCCGCGGCAGCCGCTACGACGCCGTCATCATGGACCCGCCCAGCTATGGCCGCGGCCCGGGGGGCGAGGTGTGGAAGCTGGAGGATAACGTCTACGACCTGATCACGCTCACGGCCCAGGTCCTGACCGAAGCGCCGCTGTTCTTTGCCATCAACTCTTATACCGAGGGCCTTAGCCCGGCGGTGATGGAGTATATCTTAAAAACGACGCTCTGCCCGCAGCGGGGCGGGCACACCTCCTGCGCCGAGATCGGCCTGCCGGTCTCGGCCACCGGCGGCGTGGTGCCCTGCGGCGCGACCGCCGTGTGGGAAGAATAAAAAGGGGGATACGCCATGGAAAGCAATACGCCGATGCTGCAGGCACAAGACCTGCGCTTCCGCTATGACCCCGAACGGGCCGACTATGCGGTGGACGGCGTGAGCATGGAGGTGGAGCGCGGCGAGTTCGTCGCCGTGCTGGGCGCCAACGGCTGCGGAAAAAGCACGCTGGCCAAGCACTTTAACGCCATCCTGCTGCCGGAATCTGGCACCGTGCTGGTCGAGGGCATCGATACGCGGGACGAAAGCCGCCTGTATGATATCCGCCAGAAGGCCGGCATGGTGTTCCAAAACCCGGACAACCAGATCGTGGCCACCATCGTGGAGGAAGACGTGGCCTTCGCGCTGGAAAACCTGGGCGTGCCCACCGCCGAGATGCGCGCGCGCGTGGACGAGGCCATGCAGCGCACCGGCATCTACGACTACCGCGAAAAAGCACCGCACAAGCTTTCGGGCGGGCAGAAGCAGCGCGTGGCCATCGCCGGCGTGATCGCCATGCGGCCGGACTGCCTGATCTTGGACGAGGCCACCGCCATGCTGGACCCGCGCGGGCGCAAGGCGGTGATGGATACCATCCAGAGCCTGCGGGCGGCGGGCATCTCCATCGTCTCCATCACCCATTATATGGAGGAGGCCGCCCAGGCCGACCGCGTGCTGGTCATGAGCCATGGCCGCATTGTGATGGAGGGCACGCCGGAACAGGTGTTCAGTCAGACCGAGCGCCTCCACGGCTACCACCTGGACGTGCCGCAGGCCGCCGAGCTGCGCGATGCGCTGGCCGCAGCCGGCCTGGCGCTGCCCGACCGGGTCATCACGCCCGAAGCCTGCGCCCAGGCGCTGTACGAACTGCTGAAATAAGACTGTCCAAGACCATAACAGGGCGCGGCTTCACCGGCACAGGACCGGACGGTATGCGCCGGGAAAGGAACTTTTATGTCCGAGATCATCCGCTGCGAACACCTGCGCTATGTCTACAACGCCGGCCTGCCGGACGAGACGGTGGCGCTGGACGATGTGAATTTTTCCATAGAAGAGGGCGACTTTGTCGGCATCATCGGCTCGACCGGCAGCGGCAAGTCCACCCTGATCGGCCATTTCAACGGCCTGAACCGCCCGACTTCGGGCCGCATCCTGGTGCAGGGGCGCGATATGTGGGCGCCCGGCGCGGACCTGCGCAGCTTCCGCTTCCTGGTGGGGCTGGTGTTCCAATACCCGGAATACCAGCTGTTCGAGGAGACCTGCGCCAAGGATATCGCCTACGGCCCGCGCAATATGGGCCTGGACGAGGCCGAGATCGCCCGCCGCGTGCAGGAGGCCGCCGATTTCACCGGCCTTTCGCCGGAACTTTTGCAGCGCAGCCCGTTCGAGCTTTCGGGCGGGCAGAAGCGCCGCGTGGCCATCGCCGGCGTCATGGCCATGGAACCGCGCATCCTGGTGCTGGACGAACCGGCCGCCGGCCTTGACCCGGAGGGGCGCGA
>CALWNS010000069.1 GCA_944382805.1 uncultured Gemmiger sp.
GGCTTTGCAGGAACTTTTGGCGGTAGACGATAAAGTGGGACTGGATGTGCTCGGGCAGGTAGCTGTAGATGTGCTTGCCCTTGAACGGGTTGCCCTCGGCCCCGTGGTGCAGGCTCAGGCCCCAGAAATCCAGTTCCGGGCGCAGGGCCATGGCTTCGAACATCTCCCGCAGCGGGCGCACCGGGCCCATGAGCGTGGCGTTGGTCATGACCACTTCGTCAAATTCGGCCAGGCGCTGCCAGCCGTAAAGGTCCAGCGCCGTCTTGTAGGCCCAGACGTCCAGGCCCTTGTTTTCGCGCACGATGATCTTGTCCGTAAACGGCGCAAAGGCGGCGCGGCCGCTTTCGCTGAGCTTGCCGTTGCAGACGATGACCAGTTCGGACAGGTTTTTGACAAGGTCGGCCAGGTAATAGGTGACAAAACCGTCCACCTCGCCGTTTTTTTCGTAAAAAAAGAAGATCCCCAGGCGTTTCATGGCATTCCTTTCGCGTCGCGGGTCAAACGGGCAGGCCGGCGCGGCGCAGGATCTCGTTGATCTGCGCCGGGTCCCCCCACACGCCGGGGCTGTCGTAGGGGCGGTCGGGGTAAGCGCCGTAGTCCAGGCGGATGCGGTAGTTCTTGTCGCGCAGGAACTGCTCCACGCGGTCGGCCAGGGTCTGCGGGCGGCCGGTGCAGACATTGATGATGCCGTTCACTTCGCCCTGTACGCTGGCGGCCACGATCATCTGCGCCAGGCGGTCCACATCGATAAAGTCGTACTTGTTTTTGCCGCTGGTGAACGGGAAGGTCGCCTTGCCGTCCTGTTCGGCCTGCGTGATCTTGGCAAAGATGGAGCTGCCGTGCGCTTCGTCCCCCGTGATGTAGTACGCGCGCAGCCAGTGCAGCACGCAGCCGGTGGCGGGCAGCGAGAGCAGCAGGCTTTGGCGCAGCGCGTTTTTGGCCACGCCGTACTGGCTCTGCGGCGCGCAGCGGGTGTCGGCGGTGATGGGGCCTTCCCAGTAGCCGACCTCGTGCATGGTGCCCATGACGGTCAGCATCGGCAGGCCGCCGGCGGCCAGGTTGTTCAAAAACACGATATGGCTGGACAGATCCTTCATATGGCTGGAGGCGTTGTGGCGGAAACCGTCGCGCCAGGCCAGGTGGATGCACACATCGGGCGAGCCGAGCGCGCGCCAGATGTTCTTATCGCCGCTGAACAGCGGGAGGTCGCAGAATTCGGCGCGTTCATCCACGCCTTTGAACGCAAAGTCCGCGGCGATGACCCGGTGGCCCATATCGAGCGCGCACTTGACCACATGGCGGCCGATGTAGCCGGCCGCCCCGGTGACAAGGATCGTTTTCATCTACAGCCTATCCTCCTTGTTGGGCAGGTGGGTGTACAGGTCCGGCACGCCCAGCGCATACAGCGCCAGCGCGGCGGCTTTCTTTTTATTTTGCCCTGCCACGCGCAAAAAGTCAAGCGCGGGGGCCGGGTTGCGGTAGGGCGCCAGCGCGGCGCGCAGCGCCGCCCAGGCGGCGGCGCGCCGGGGTTTGGGCACGGCGGCGTCCCGCAGCTGGTGCATCAGGAAGGTGACGATCTCCGCCTGGCGCGCCGCCCACACGCGCGGGCGTTCGGCCGGGGCGCTGCGGGCCGCGGCGGCGGCGTATTCGGCGGCGGCCCACACCGGCAGCGCCTGTACGCGGTCCTGCACGGCGGCCGGCTTGGCGCGGGAGGTGCTGGCCGCGCTTTCGATGTGGCGGATGGTGGGCACGGGGTCGTACACGGCCCGCGGCCCCGCCGCATAGACGGCGGCGTTGTAGACAAAATCCTCCAACCCGCTGCGGCAGCGCCCGTCAAAGCGCAGCGCGCCGGCAAAATCGCGGCGGTACCAGGCGTTCCACACGAACTGCGGGCCGCTCTGGCGCAAAAAGTTAAGGTACGCCGCGCCGTCCGGCCGCGGGTCCAGCGCGCAGCGCACGCCGGGCGGGTGGGGCAGCGCGGCCAGGCGGCCGCCGGGGGCTTCGCGCACAAGCTCGTAGCCGGTGCGCGCCACATCGGCCCCGCCCGTTTCCAGCAGGGCGGCGGCCGCCGCCAGCGCGCCGGGCAGGTAGAGGTCGTCGTCATCGCAAAAGCCGAGGTACAGCCCGCGCGCGGCGGCCAGCGCCCGGTTGCGCGCGGCGCAGATGCCGCCGTTTTGCTGGGCGAACACCCGCACGCGGGCGTCGCCGGCGGCCAGCTGCCGCGCAATGGCCAGGCTGCCGTCGGCGGAGCCGTCGTCCACCAGCAGCAGTTCCAGGCTGCGCACGCTCTGGCCCAGCACGCTGGCGGCCGCGGCGGCCAGCGTACCCTGGGCGTTATAGACCGGCATGATGATGCTGAACAGCGGCTGGCCGGGTCGTTGGGTCGGCATGGGGTTCACCTGCCATTTTACAGTTTGTTTTTGGCTTTGAGCGCCGCGTACAGCCGCCACCAGGGCAGCGGCAGCGGCACGGCGCGGCGTAAAAACGCGGTTTTCCAGCGCGCGCGGGCAAGGTCGCGGCCAAAGGCGCGCGGGTCCCTGCGGTAGGCGGCCGGGCGCGGGGCGGCCAGCGGCCAGACGCCGCCGTCCTCCACGGTCAGGTCGCCCAGGGCGGCGGCTTCGGCCGGGCGCGGGGCGCGGATCATGGCCCCCAGCGCTTCGGCCGCATAGTCGGCCGGCGGGGGCATGGCCCCCCAGGCCCCGGCGCGCCACCGTTCGGCAAATTCCAGCGCGCCGGCGCGGGCGGCCTCCACGGCCGGGGCGGGCGCGGCCGGGGCGCACAGCGGCTGCACGCCGCCGGGGCCGGGCGCATAGCCGGCGGTGGGGCCGCACGGCTCCGAGATCAGGCGTTCCAGCATCGGCTGCCCGGCCCAGTACCACAGCGGCGCAGGCCGGCCGCCGAACAGGAACGCCCGCGCGCGTTCAGGCGGCAGGTGCGCGTGCAGGCGCGCATCGCAGGCCAGGTACAGCCCGCACAGCTCGGCGCCGGTCAGTTCTTCCAGGAGGCGCTGGGTCGTGCCGCCGCTGCCGATGTCCACCAGCAGCACCGGCCCGCGGCCGATGCCCTGTTCGGCCAGGTAGCGCCGCACCAGCTGCGCCTGGCGGCGCACCGGCTCCCCGGCCGGGCCTTTGCCCAGCGCGGCCACCGCGCGCAGGAAGTCCTGCGCCGCGGCCGGCAGCGGGCGGCTGCGCAGGTCCACGGCGGCCGCCGGCGGCACGCCGGGCAGCGCCGTTCCGGGCGCAAAGCCCAGGTATTCCAGCGCCTGCGCCGCCGTCAGGCGCTGGCGGGGCAGCGCATCGGCCAAAAGTTCCAGCGCCGCCGCGCCCAGCGGGCGCTGCAAAAGCGCCGGGCACAGGCTGCGGCGGGACACGCGCAGGTAGCCCGTCCCCTGCCCCGCCGGCGCGCCGTACAGCCGGCGCACCAGGTCCATATCCCGCGCCAGGAACACCAGGCGCGCGCCCGGCTGCTGCGCCTGCTGCCGGCGCAGCCAGGCGGCAAAGCCGGTGAGCAGCGGCCCCAGCAGGCTGTAGCCGACCTGCCAAGCCGGGCTGCCCGCCGGGGCGCGGGGGCGCACAAACGCCCACAGCGCGCCCTGCTCGGGCGTTTGGGGCGGCACATAATAGGCGGGGGCGGCGGGCGGCGGCACCAGCAGGCAGCGGATGCCCGCCAGCGCCGCGCCCAAAGCGTCGGCCCGGCGGTCGTTGCCCACGAACAGCACCTGGCGGGCGCCAAGGCCGGTCTTTTGCAAAAACAGGCGGAACAGCCGCCCGCTGCGCTTTTGCACGCCGTATTCGCAGGAGACGAACACCCCGTCCAGAAAATCGAACCCGCAGCGGCGCAGCATAGCCTCCACCTGCCGGGCGGGCAGGTACATATCGGACACGGCGTATACCGCCAGCCCGCGCGCCTTGCAGGCGCGGGCCGCGGCCAGCAGGTCGGGGTCGGCGGAAACGCAGGCCAGCTCGGCGGCGCATTCGGCGGCGGGGTCGGCGCCGCGCAGGGCCGGGTCGGCGTAGATCTGCGCCAGCGTGACTTCGCCGTGCGGGGGGCGGGCGGCGGCTTCGGCCGCGGTGCGGGCCGCGGCAAAGCCGGGCGCGGCGGCCCCCGTGCGCTCCATCAGGGCGAACACATCGGCCGGGCGGGCGGCGCAGCGGTACAATAGCGTATCGAACACATCAAAAGCGACAGCCCGGCAGGGGCCGGCGGTCTTGGCAAGGCTATGCAGCAGGCGTTGTTTGTTCATGGCAGTGGCGGGGTCCGGCCGGCGGGCGGGGCGGGCGGCACGGGCGGGTCAAAGCGCACGCCGGCGGCAAAGCCGCGCCAGATCACGCCCAGGCGCCAGGCTTTGCGCGCGCCGGGGCGCGCCAACACCTGGGCGCTGTGCCAGAGGTCCTTGGCAACCAGCCACAGCCAGCCGCGCAGCCCTTCGCGCCGGTACAGGTATACATCGTTGCGGTAAAAGTAGCGGTAGCGCTCCCACCGGGCGGGGGCGTCCAGCGCAATGTTGCAGGGCGCGGGGGCCTGCATGGCGTGTACCACGCGGCTGGCGGGCACCGTGTAGCAGGGCAGCGCGCGGGAGATGCGGCGGGTATACTCCCAATCGTCCGACCAGATAAAAAATTCGGCAATGGGCAGCCCAAAGCGGCGCACCACCGCCGCCGGCACAAACAGCGAGACAAAGCTGGCCATGACCGAGGGCACCAGCGCCTGCGCATAGCCGGCAATGGCGCGGTAGGGCGTGCGGCGCTGGCGGTTCATGGGCTGGTCGGCCCCCTGCTCGGTCAGCGCGCGGGAGGAAAGCCAGCCGTACCCGCCCCCCAGCGCGGCGTCCGCCCGCAGCAGGGCGGCCAGCGCGCCGGGCTGCGGCAGGGTATCGTCGTCCATCAGCCAAAAAAAGTCATATGCGTGCGCGGCGGCCGCCCCCAGGCCCATGGCAAAGCCGCCCGCCCCGCCCAGGTTGCGCCCGGCGCGCAGCACGCGCAGCCAGGGCTTTTGCTCCCCCAGGGCGGCCAGCGCGGCGGCGGTGCCGTCGGTGCTGGCGTTATCCACGACCCACACGGTCAGCTCGGCGGCCGGGGTCTTGGCGCGGCAGGCCTCCAGCGCCGCCAGGCAGCGTCGCAGCAGCGGCAGGCGGTCGTAGGTGACGACCACGGCCGCAATGCGTTTTTTGTGCAAATGGCTTCAGTCCTTTTTGGGGAAAAGTTTGCGCCACAAAAACGCGCCGCCCTTGTGCAGCCAGTTCTGCGGTTCCATGTGCAGGACGGACAGCTCCTCGTACGAAATATTGTTGGTGATGAGCCAGGCGTCCAGCAGGCGTTCGCTGACAAAGCCGAACACGCGCTTGTCGTTGGCCGAATAGCCGGAGATGTCCAGTTCGCGCTCCAGCTCGAACAGGATATCGAACAGCCAGGTGCAGTAATGGCCCAGCAGTTCGCGCTTCATCACGAACATATTAAAGTGGTGGCCGTGCGTTTTAGACATATACAGGTCGTAGGCGGGCAGGTATTCGGGGCATTTGCGCGCGATGATGGCGCGGGTGACCTCCAGGTCCTTTTTGTGGTGGGCGTGGATGTACTGGGTGTAGTTGGTCTCGATATAATAATGGCGTTCCTGCGGCAGGATGACGTTGGTGGTGGCCAGGATCTGGTTGAGTTCCTCGTGCCGGATGACCCGCTGGCGCCGGGGCGCAAAGCGGACGCGGCGGCTGGCGAAGTAGCGGCGGTAATGCACCAGGCCGATGTAGTCGGCATCCAGGTTTTTCCAGGCCCAGTACAGGCCGGTCAGCTCGCAGAAATTCCCGTTGCGCTCCGAGATATTTTCGCCGGTATCGTCACCGATATAGCCGATGTCCGGGTGGATGGCATGGCCCATCTGTACCGGCAGATACATGGGATCTTCCGGCACCCAGTACGGTTTATGGGTCGCTATGATGATCTTTGTTTCCAACGCAGACTCCGCGCGGCGGGGCGCCCGCCGCTCCCAAATGATTTTACAGGAATTTGAAAATAGTATACCGCGTTTTTTACAGAAAGCAAGTTACAGTTATGTAAAGGTTTGCCCCGCGCCTCAGGTTTCGGCCGCCTCGGCCTCCAGGCGCTCAAGCTCCTCGCCAAGTTTTTCCCACTCGTCGAATTTTTCCTGCTGGCGGAAGCGCGTGTCGTCCAGCTCGTCGCATTTGTCGCGCACCAGCAGGTGGTCGCGCAGCACTTCGGGGTCGTTCAGCTCGTTTTCCAGCTCCACGATGTGCGCGCCCAGCTCTTCGATCTCGTTTTCCAGCGCGCGGATCTTCTGGCGCAGCTCGGCGCGGCGGCGGCGCTGCTCCTTGCCGTAGCCGCCGCGCGCAGGCTCTTTGGCCACCGGGGCGGCCGGGGCGGGCGTGGGCGCGGGGGCGGTATCCTGCGCGTGCAGGGCGGCAAAATCGCGGTAAAAGGTCGCTTTGCCGTCCTCCAGGTACAGGATGGGGCAGCCCAGCGTCTGCATCAGGTAGCGGTCGTGGGTGACCAGCAGCAGCGTGCCGGTGTAGGCGGCCAGCGCCTGGGTCAGGCTTTCGCGCATATAGATGTCCAGGTGGTTGGTCGGCTCGTCCAGAAACATCAGGTTGGGGCGTTCCAGCGCCAGTTCGGCAAAGCGCAGGCGGGCGGCCTCGCCGCCCGAAAGGGTGGCGCAGTCCTTGAACACCTGCTCGCCGCGGTAACCGAAGCGGGCCAGGTGACTGCGCACCTCCAGTTCGGTAAAGCGCGGGTATTGGTTCCAGATGGCGTCGATCACCCGCCCGGCACGGCGGACCTGCTGCTGGGTGAAAATGCCGGCCTTGGCCCCGGCCCCCAGCCGCACCATGCCGCCGCTGGGGCGGCGCTTGCCGTCCAGCACCTGCAGCAGGGTGGACTTGCCCGCGCCGTTCGGCCCGGCAATGACCAGCTTGTCGCCGCGGTGTACCGTGTAGTCCAGCGCGTCGAGCAGCGTGCGCTCCCCGATGCGGACGGTCAGGCCCTTCATGATGACCAGCTCGTCATACGGTTCGATGTCGTATTCAAAGCGGAAGTTCAGCCCGCGGCCCGGGCGTTCGGGCGCGTCCACGATCTCCAGCTTTTCCAGCTGTTTGCGGCGGCTCTGCGCCATTTTGGTGGTGGAGGCGCGCACCAGGTTGCGGTCGATGTAGTCCTGCAGCTTGGCGGCTTTTTCCACCGCGGCGTCGTGCAGTTTCTGCTGGCGTTCGTCGGCGGCTTCGCGCTGGGGCAGGTAGGCCGAGTAGTTGCCCCGGTAGGTCAGCACCGTTTTGCCGGCCACCTCCCAGATGCGGGTGCAGACGGCGTCCAGGAAATAGCGGTCGTGGCTGACGACCAGCACCGCGCCGCGGTAGGTTTTCAGGTAGGATTCCAGCCAGTCCATGGTGGCCAGGTCCAGGTGGTTGGTCGGTTCGTCCAGGATCAGCACGTCGGGGCGTTCCAGCAGCAGGCGGGCCAGGCGCAGGCGGGTCTGTTCCCCGCCCGAAAGCACGCCGGCCGGCTTTTGCCACGCCTCTTCGGGGAAGGCCATGCCGTTGAGCACCTTGCGGATCTGGGTGTCCATGTTGTAGGCGTCCATCGCGTCGATCACGGCGATGCAGCGCGTGATCTGCTCCTCGATATACCCAGCCTGCCCCGCCGGGGCGGCGGCCAGCTGCTTTTGCAGGGCCTCCTGCTCGCGCATGGCGGAAAGCGCGGGCGAAAACGCCTGGCGCATCGTTTCGTACACGGTGCGCCCCGGTTCCAGGCGGCCGTTTTGTTCCAGGTACCCCACCGCGGCGCCGCGGGCAAAGGCGGCCTCGCCCGCATCGGGGGAAAGCTCGCCGCACAAAATGCGCAGCAGCGTGGTTTTACCCGTACCGTTGGCCCCGATAATGCCAATGCGGTCCCCTTTTTCCGCCTGGGCCGTCACATGGGCCAGAACCTCGTGCTCGCCAAAGCTTTTGCCCAGGTCCTTGAGTTCGATCAGCATATGTCTACCTTTCGTTGCAAAAAGCGCCCTGACCCCCTGACCCCCAAAGGTGCCGCTGCGGGCGGCGGCATCAGGCTGTCGGAAAAGTCAAAATCCGTCGCCGTCGGCGGACACGCGCCGACGACGGCGACACC
Source organism: uncultured Gemmiger sp. (assembly GCA_944382805.1). Classification (GTDB taxonomy): domain Bacteria; phylum Bacillota; class Clostridia; order Oscillospirales; family Ruminococcaceae; genus Gemmiger. The sequence goes on from CALWNS010000069.1 coordinate 8,112, forward strand.
GACAGGGAAATTTTGCGGCAAATCGTGTGCGAGGAGCAAAGCTCCGAGTGCGCGGTTTGCCGCAAAATTTTGTCGAAGGGGACTCCAAAGGGGGAAATAGCCGCGTTAGGCAATTGCCGTGCGCGGCTGTTGCCCCCTTTGCAGCGTGTCGAGTTTCTCGACACGCTGCTGCCGCTGCGGGCAGCGGCATGGCGGGCATTTATTGGTCGTTGCGGTGGCGGCGGTTGCGCGCGCCAAGGTTTTCCAGTTCCTCCGGCTCCATGACGATGTGGTACAGCGCCTCGTAGGAGCCGACGGTGTATTTGGGCTGGATGCCGGTATCGTTTTCGCGGCCGTCCAGGTTGACCCAGCAGGTATCCAGGCCGGCGGCCTGCCCGCCGCGGATGTCGGCCAGCAGGTCGTCGCCCACCACCAGCACGCGGCTGCGGTCGGTCAGGCCCAGGTCGCGCAGGGCGTCGTCGAAGATCTTGGCCGCCGGCTTGGACGCGCCGACTTTTTCGGAGATATAAACGCCGTCCAGGTAGCGCGCGATGCCGGAATCGGTGATGCGGGCGTTCTGCACCTTGTACGCGCCGTTGGACACGACGGCCAGCGTGGCCACTTCGGCCAGTTCGTCCAGCGCGGTGAGCGCGCCGGGCAGCGTGTCGGCGTGGGTGGCAAGCTGCGCTTCGTAAAATTCGTTCATCTCGCGGGTCTTGCCGTTATCCGGCAGGCCCATGGCCTTGAGGTACTGGCCGAACCGAACGGAAAACAGCTTGTTTTTGTTCAGTTCGCCCTTGGCCAGGCTGTCCCACAGGCGGCGGTTGACCTGGTGGTAGGTATCCAGCGCCGCTTCGTCGTGCGGCAGTTCGTAGTGCAGCAGGGTCTCGGCCAGGGCTTTGCGCTCGGCTGTGTCAAAATCGAGCAGGGTGTTGTCTGCGTCGAACAAAAGGCAGGTATAGTATGCCATGGGGTCTCTCCTGTTTGTGCGTGGGGTCAGGCGGCCGGGGCGGCGCCATCGCCGATCTGGGCTTGGTCGGTGGAGGAGGAAGCCGGCGGGGCCGGGGTGGGCGTGGGCGCGGGCGTGGGTTCAGGCGCGTTCACTGTGATCGTGACCGTAGCCGTAGCGCCGTTGTTGGTGGCGGTGATGGTGTACGTACCGGCGGTGTTTGTTGTAAAGTCCACTTCGCCGCCGGTGGCGGACCAGCCGTTATCGCAGCTCCAGGTGGTATTGCCGGAACCCTCCTGCACGCTGGCCACCAGATGGATGCTCTCGCCCGTCTTGATCGTACCGCTGCCGGGCGAGATGGAAATGCTGGTGTTCAGCGCCTGGACGGTGACCGTGACTTCCTGCGAGGCATAGACGCCGTCCACCTCGATGCCGGCGCGGATGGTGTAGGTGCCGGCCGCGTCCGGCGTAAAGGTATAGCTGCCGCCGGTGTGCATGATGTCGCCGTTGACCGCCCACTGCACGTTGCCGGTGCCGCCCTGCTCCTCGTTGACTTTCAGGGAGGCGTTAAAGGTGGCGCTTTCGCCCACCTTGATGCTCTTGTTGCCCTCGTTGATGGTCAGGGCGACGGTGGTCTTTTTGTTGAACATGGCCGTGACCGAAATATCCTTGGTCACGATGTCGTAGCGGGTGGCGCTGGTCTGGCCGTCGCTCCACTGGTAGAACTCGTAGCCTTCGGCCGGCACGGCGGTGACCGAGATGGACGTGCGGCCGTCCACCTCAAAGTTCAGCTCGGCCGCGCCGCTCTCTTCGCCGCTTTTCAGCGTGCCTTTGCCGCTTTCCTCCACACGGTAGCTGGCCGTGAACTTGCCGGGGGTGGCGGTGGGCGTGGGCGCGGGCGTGGCGGAGGCCGCCTGCTGCGCGCGCACGGGGATATCGCCGGTATCCGGGCGGCGGTCCTGGGAGTCGTAGGCGTGGGTGGATACATAGTTCAGCAGCGCCTGCGCGCCCGAAGCGTTAAAGCCGCTGCCCGTAAAGTAGGTGGCGTCGGCATAGCCGCTGCCCGCCTTGAGCGCTTCGGCGCTGTTCAGGAACTTGCAGCCCAGTTCGTTGCACAGTACGGCCAGCTGCTGGTTGGCCTGGTCGATCAGCGTCTGGCGCGCGGCGGCGTTCTCGCTCGTTTCGGTCACCGGCGGCACCGCGCTGACGATCAGGTCGCAGTAGGAATAGGACGTGGTCAGCGCGTTGAGCACGTTGCGGTAGTCCATGATAAAGCTTTCGACCGAAGTGTTGGGCTGCAGGTCGCTGCTGCCCAGCAGCACCACGGCGCGGCGCGCCTTGAGCTTGGCCAGCGCCTGGGGCACGGTGTAGGTGGCGGGGTCTTCGACAAAATTGATGCAGGAACGCTGCAAAATATCCCCCAGGTCCAGCCCGCCGCCGCCCAGGTACTGGTCCAGCGTGATCTGGCCGGTGGAATAGAGCGAATCGACGTATTCATCACCGATGAACAAGGTGGAGGAAAGGTAGGCCGCATCGCCGGAAGTCGCCTGCGGCAGCACGCTGCCCAGCGTGGTGTCCACCGGGTACAGCGTGGGGTCATAGTTTCCGTTTTTGGCGGGGCCGCGGCCCAGCAGGCGGGGCAGCAGCACCCAGCCGAACACAAAACTGAGCACCACGGCCAGCACGCACAGCGCCAGCACAAGGCAGGCGCGGCGCTGGGTGGGGCTGAAAGAACCCAAGCGGGAATCGTTACGGCTCATAGAAAGAGGCTCCCTCCGTTTATGCATTTTAGGAAATCGCGTTTTGCCCGCCGCCCAGGATAAACCGGGTCAGCTCGGCGCAGTCGGCGGCCAGGAACTGCGGGCCACAGGCTTCCAGCTCGGCGCGCGGGCCGTAGCCGTACAGCACGCCGGCCGCGGGCAGGCCGCAGGCGGCCGCGCCCAGCAGGTCGTCCTGCCGGTCGCCCACCATCAGGATGCGCTTGCCGCCAAGGCGGGCATCGGCCAGGTCCCGGCGGATGACGTCGGCCTTGGTATCCACCGACTTGTCCAGGCTGGCGCCGCCGATCAGGTCAAAATAGCCGGCCAGGCCCTGTTCGGCCAGGATCGGGCGCAGCACATCCACCGGCTTGCAGGTGGCGGTGGCCAAAAACACCCCCGCCGCGCGCAGCTGTTCCAGCATGGGTACAACGCCGGGGAACGGCGCGCATTTGTGCATACCCACCGCCGCGTAGCGCGTGCGGTACAGTTCCACCGCGCGCTCGATCTCGGCTTCGCCGGAAAAGTGTTGGGCAAAGCTCCAGCGCAGCGGCGGCCCCAGGTAGCGCGTGCAGTCGATGCCGGCCGGGTCCAGGCCCATCCGGCGGAACGCATAGGCAAAGGTGTGCAGGATGCCGGGGCGGGAATGCAGCAGCGTTCCGTCCACATCAAACAAAACAGCGTCGAAAGCCGGCACGCCCGACCCCTCCTTTCCGGCGGCAGGATACTGGTAAATAGCATTATAACATAACTTTTCGGGTTTGAAAATCTTTTGCCGCAAATTTACGAATGTTTTCACCATTTCGTAACCGTACACCGCAAAAAAACAGCGCCGGGGCGTTGCCCCGGCGCACAAGGTCCAAACCGATTTTAAGAAAGCAGCATCCGGTCGTTGGCCGCGTCGTCGCCGCTGATCTGCTCAAAGCGGGCCAGCAGGTCGGAAACGTGCAGGGCCTGCTTTTCCGCCCCGCGCACGTCGTAGATGATGCGCCCTTCGTACATCATGATCAGGCGGTTGCCGTACTTGATGGCGTCCTTCATGTTGTGGGTGATCATCAGGGTGGTCAGGTGGTGTTCCTGCACGATCTTTTGCGAAAGTTCCAGCACCTTGGCCGCCGTTTTGGGGTCCAGTGC
>CALWNS010000070.1 GCA_944382805.1 uncultured Gemmiger sp.
ACATCTGCTGCAGCACGTTCCCCGCGCAGATGGGCAGCGCAAACCAGACCACCTGCCGCACGATCGGCCCCGCGGTAAACCCGGTGCGGTCCGGCGCATCGCTTGCAGACATCAGATAAAGCCTCCCTGTTTTGTCTTTATTCCCCGGCGCACACGTTTTCCAGCGTCAGGCCGCGGCAGCGGTCCAGGCACACGGCGGCGTCCGCCGGCAGCGCCAGGTCCCGGCAAACGACGTCCCGCACCTCGTGCCCGGCGGCGGCAAAGCCGCGGAATTCCAGCACCGGCACCCGGCTGTCGCCGTCATGGTCCACGCACAGGCCGGTCAGCCGCAGGCGCTCAAAGCGGAAGTTTTCAAACACCGGCGGCTGCGGGGCGGGCACGCCGTCGGCGTTATAGGGCACGGCGGGGCTCATCACGCGGGGGAAGCAGCAGTCCCGCACCGTCACCCCGCGCACATAGCCGCCGCGCTTGGGCGTGCCCTTGATCTCCATCCCGCTGGAACAGGCCGCCATATCGCAGTCCCAGATGTTTACGTCCTCCACGCCGCCGCTCATCTCGCTGCCAATGCAGACGCCGTGCCCGCACAGGCTCTTGCAGTCGAACACGCGGATATGGCGCGTGGGCCGGGCGATCTGGTTGCCCTGGGGGTTCTTGCCGGACTTGATGGCCACCGAGTCGTCCTCCGTTTCAAACACGGTGGCAAACAGCGTGCAGTTTTCCGAGGAATCGGGGTCCCAGCCGTCGCCGTTCCAGATGCCCACCGAGCGCAGGGCGCAGTGGTCGGTCACAATATCATCGCAGTAGACCATATGTACGTTCCAGCTGGCCGCGTTTTGCAGCGTAAGGCCCGTAATGCGCACATGGGCGCAGTTGCTCAGGTTGATCAGCCGCCCCCGCACCCGGCCGGGGATGGTGCTTTCGTTCTCGCAGGTGGCCACCAGGTCGGCGTGGGCCGCCATATACTCCTTCAGGGCTTCGCGCTCGGTTTTGATCGTGCGCTTGGCCAGCGCCACGCCGCCGCCGCTGATGGTGCCCTTGCCGTACAGCAGGATGTTCCGGCAGTTCGGCCCCGCCGTGTGGTCCAGCGCCCCGGCGTTCAGCAGGCTGCGGTAGCATTCCTGCTCGATGCCCTCGAACCGGGACAGGATGCGGGGGGTATAGTCCGCCGGGTCGTCGCTGCCCTGCAAAACGGCGCCCTCGTCCAGGTACAGAGCCATATCGCTGTGCAGGTCCAGCGCGCCGGTGCGGTAGACCCCGGCCGGCAGGTAAACTTCCTCCTGCGCGCCGCAGCTGTCAATGGCCGCCTGCAACGCGGCGGTGTTCAGCGTTTTGCCGTCCCCCACCGCGCCAAAGGGCGCGGCGGTCACGTCGATGCGGCGGCGGGCGGCCGGGGTGCAAAATTCGGCCTCGCCCTGTCCGCCCGCGCCGCGCACGGCCACGGTGTAGCGGGTCTGTTCGTCCAGGCCCCGCAGCGTAAAGTGGGTCACGGCCGTGCTGCCCGCGGGCCGGCCGTTGCAGTATACTTCATAAAGCGGGGCGCCGTTTTCCGGCTTGTCCCAGTAGATCTCTGCCTCGCGGGGCAGAGCGCGCACAAACAGTTCCATAGCAGCCGCTCCTTTTTGTTTAGTGGAATGCGCCGGCCGTTTTGCGCCGGCCCCAACAACAAGGCGCGGGGATCCCATGCCGCAGACCCCCGCGCTGTTTTCCGCCCCGTTCCCGCGGTTTACCGCAGGTCGGTGGTGGCGATGTTGTCCATATCGTCAAACTCCATGTTTTCGCCGCCCATGGCCCAGATGAACGTGTAGTTCGAGGTGCCCACGCCGCTGTGGATGCTCCAGGAGGGGCTGATGACCGCATCGTAGTTGTGCATCACGATGTGGCGCGTCTCGTTCGGCTCGCCCATCATGTGGAACACGACCTGGCCTTCGGGCACTTCAAAGTAGGTGTAGATCTCCATGCGGCGCTCGTGGGTGTGGCTGGGCATGGTGTTCCAGTTGCTGCCCGGCTCCAGCGCGGTCATGCCCATCGAAAGCTGGCAGGTCTTGAGCACGCTGGGGTGGATGAACTGGTTGATGGTGCGCTTGTTGCAGGTCTCCAGGTTGCCCAGCGGGCGCTTGGCGGCCTCCTCGATGGTGATCAGCCGGGTCTCGTAGCGGCAGTGCGCCGGCGCGCTTACCATATAGAACTTGGCCGGCTTGGCGGGGTCGTCGCTCTTAAAGGTGACCTGCCTGGTGCCCTGGGTGATGTACAGGCAGTCCTTGTAATTCAGGTGGTAGGCCACGCCGTCGGCCGTCACGGTGCCGCCGCCTTCGCCAATGTTGAACATACCGATCTCGCGGCGCTCCAGGAAATAGCGGGTGCCAAAGTTGGCCCACACGTCGATGCCCTTGTCGATGGAAACCTCCTCATGCACCGGCATACAGCCCAGCGTGACCATGCGGTCCACATGGCTGTACACGGCCACGACCTCGTCGGCTTTGTACAGGCCGGTGATCAGGAACTCGCCGCGGGTCTCGTCGGTGGTGTAGCGCTTAAAGTCGCGCTGGTTGCAGGAATAGCGGATGTCCATGGTTGTACCTCCTAAAAAATATGCTGTTTACCGGCGCCAACGGGGCCGGGCGTTTCACTCCTGGTCGCGGCTGCGCTGCTCCGCCCGCAGCCAGCCGGGTTTGTGCTGCAAAAGGTAGGGCCGGTCGGCGTTGATGCTGTGGCGGTAGGCGGTGGGCGAAAGCCCCATGATCTCGGCAAAATGGCGGTTAAAGCTGGAAAGCGAGCGGAACCCCACCGCTTCGCCCACGGCCAGCACCGAAAGGTCGGTCATCTGCAAAAGGCCGCAGGCGCGGGTGATACGGGTGCGGTTCAGGTATTCCAGCGGCCCCGCGCCCATCGTCTCGCGGAACACGCGGCGGAAATAGCTGGGGCTCATCTGGCAGGCGCGGGCCAGGTCGTCGATGGAAAAATCCTCCATAAAGCGCTCGTTGATGTAGCGCAGCGCCGGGGCCACCAAAAACGGCTTGCCGTCGCCCCGGTGGTCGCTTTCGGAGGTCGCGCGCGCCAGCTTGCACAGCAGGGCGTTGACCAGGTAGCGCACATAAAAGCGGTAGTTGTCCGGCTTTTGGGTCATTTCCCGCAAAATATCCTGCACCATGCTGGCCACAAAGGGGTCCTGGTCGTGGTGTACGATCTTGCGCGAATCGTACAAAAGGCCGCGGTACATCTCCGCCGGGCCTTGCCCGAACGAATTCGAAAACGGGTCCCGGATAAAGTTCAGGTCCAAAAACAGGTAGCTCCACCGGCTGGTGTCGCCGGGCACCGACCAGGTCGTGTGCGGCGTGCCGCTGAAGATCATGGAAACATCGCCGGCACGGATGGGCACCTGCGCGTCCTGGAACGAAAGGACGGCGCTGCCGCTGTGGCAGATGCCGATCTCGACGCTGTTGTGGAAATGCATCGTTTTGGACGGCACATCGGAAATATACCAATCCTCGCCGGTCAGCGCAACGATGGGGAAGTCCGGCGGCATCGCATAATCGCGGCATTCCAGGGCTTCGCGGGGGCGACGTGACATAA
>CALWNS010000071.1 GCA_944382805.1 uncultured Gemmiger sp.
GGCCGCTTTCTCCCACAGCCCGGCCGCCCCCGCCGGCACGAACACGCCGGCCGCCGCCCGCAGCAGGAAGCCCGCCGGCTGCGGGGCGCAGGCCCGCGCGGCCAGGCCGGCCCCCGCCAGCACGGCCAGCGCCGCGCCGCCCAGGCCCGCCGCCGCACGGCGCAGATCCCACATGGCGCACACCTCCCCCTGCCGGCGGCCGCCGGCCGCCGCACTGTTTACGGGGCAGTATATGCGGCGCGGGGCGCGGTTGATGCCCGCGCAAAATGCGGCAAAAAAATTTTGAAAAAATGCGGCGCGGGGGCTTGCATGACCCCCAAAAGTGTGGTAATATAGCTTGTACTGTTATGGGTCAACCAAGGAGGTGGAACGAATGCCTAACATTAAATCCCAGAAGGACCGCGTGGTGCAGGCCAAGAAAGAGGCGATGCACAACAAGGTCATCAAGACCAGCCTGAAAACAGTGATCAAGAAGGCAGACGCTGCCATCGACAGCAATGCTGCGGATAAAGACGCCGCCATCCGCGCGGCCGTTGCCGCCATCGACTCTGCGAAGAGCAAGGGCGTCATCCATAAGAACACCGCTGCCCGCAAGATCAGCCGCATGGCCAAGCGCAACAACAAGGCCAGCACCGCGCAGTAAGCGTTGCCAACAGGAAACTGCAGAACAATTCCCGCTCCGTATTCCGGGGCGGGAATTTTCGTTTTTATGTTCGTTTGTATCCCCTGTCAGCGGCCGAACAAACGGCCCAAAAGCCCGGCCTTGCGCGCCCCGGCCAGGCGTTCCAGCTCCCGGCGCAGATCGGCGGCCTCCCGCGGCTTCATTTCGTAGCGGGCGGGGTCGGCCTCCATCTGGCGGGCCAGTTCCAGGCCCCTGGCGGCCCAGCGGCGGGAGGTTTCCGGCTCGGCGTCCCGGGTGCAGGCCGCCGCGCCCCAGAAAGCCAGCGCCGCCACGCGCTGCGCGTCGGGCAGGCTGACGGCCTTGAGCGCCTGCTCGGCCTGGGCCGCGGCCTTTTCAAAGTAGAAGGCCGCCTTTTCGGCTTCGCCGTTCTGCATGGCCGCATGGCCCTGTTCGTTGAACCCTGCGGCGCGGAGCACCGCCGCCAGCGCCGGGTTGGCGGCCGCCATTTCCGGGGTGATGCTTTCCGCCCCGGCCGCGCCCAGGCCCGCGGACTCGGCGCGGGCCCGGTAGTCCGCGTTGCCGGTGCGCTTGTATAGCGCGCGGAATTTTGCCCGCGCTTCGTCCAGCTGGCGCGCGCTTTCGGCGGCGTCGCCGCTGACCAGCATGGCCAGCGAGGCCAGCTTGTTATGCGCTTCGGCCGCAATGACGGCCTGCGATTCCTCCAGGGTGGGCCACAGCCAGTCCATCAGGCGGGCGGCCAGCCCCGCCAGCGCCAGGGCGGCCGCCGGGTCCCGGGTTTCGCACGCCAGACCGGCCAGGCGGGCAAAATCGGCCGCGTTCTGCGCCATAATGCGCAGCGCCCCGGGCGCGTTTTCCGGCGGGCGGTCCAGCGGCAGGCGCGGCAGGAGCTGCTCGGCCGCGCGCCGCCCCTGTGCAAAATGTTCAAGCATCGGCCCCGTCTGCCCGGCGTTCTGGTACAGCGCGGCGTTGAGCTGCTCGAACACCATGCGGAAATACGGCGCATAAGGGCCTTCGGCCTGGTCGGGCGGGACGGCCGCCAGCAGCGCCTGCATCCGGCGCATCGGCTCCTCCAGCCGGTCGATGTCGCCGGCGGCCGCCAGCCGGCGCAGCTTCCCTTCGCACGCGATGATCTCATCGAGCCAGGTTTCCATTTCAGTCCCCTCCTGTCAGTTTGTCGGCCAGGCAGGTCAGGATGCCGGCCACCCGCACCGCCTGGGCAAAGTCGTCCGCGTCATAGCCGGCGGTGAACAGCGCCAGCGGCACGCGCCGCAGGCTGCGTTCTTCGGCCAGCCACAGCGCCGCCAGCACGCCGGCGTCCCGCATTTGCAGGTGGTCGGCCGCGCCCCGGCCGCCGCCGTCGGCCTGCAGCTCGGCAAATTCCAGCGGCGCCAGGCTTTGCAGCGTGCCGGCTTCGTCGATGCGGTATTCGCACACGGCGTGGACGCTGCGGCGGTCCGCGCTGTTGCTGCTGACGCTCAGCACGCGCTGTTCCTCGACCGTGTACAGGCTTTCGCTGTAGCGGCTGCTCTGGTACATACGGGCGGCCAGGTATTCGGGCGAGGCGTAGTAATCGACCGCGGTCCGGTAACTCTGCCCGGTCAGCAGGGAGTCGACCCCCACGTTGTTGAGCGCAAACATATGGAAGGCCGCCGCCGCGTTGCGCCGGTCGTTGAAAGCGCCCACCAGCGCTTCGCGCTCGGCCGGGGTATAGGCCGAATGCTCGATGTCCCGGCGGTATTTCCGACCGCTGTGCGCCTGCTTATGCGCGTGTACGTGCAGGCAGAGCAGGCAGTTCCCCGCCCGCCCCGGCACGGAGCGCAGCGCAGCGGTGTGCCGCCAGCCGGAATCATCGGCTTCGTCCTCCTCCGGCGGCAGGGTGAGCAGCTGCATCAGCACCGGGCCAAGCCGCTCCCAGGGCTGTTCCCACCAGCCACCGCCGTCCGTATAGCCGGCGGCGCGGCGGCGCTCCTGCAGTTCCTGCCGGGCGGCGTGCAGGCGGGCCAGGGTCTGCTCGTAGCCTGCCGGCAGGACCGGCTCGCGCCCCAGCAGCCCTTTGCGGCGCGTTTCCAGCGGGCGCGGGGCGCGCTGCGCCGCATCGAAGCGCAGGAGCAGCAGCCGCTTTTGCAGCCGGGCGATCTCGATACAGGCGGCGTTGAACCGTTCCGCCTGCCTTGGCGTGTCAAAAAACATCTTGTTCTCCTTTACAAAGAGGGCCGGCGCTCCGTTCGAACGCCGGCCTTCCATCACGGGATCGCTTTGAACACCACGCCGCCCTTGCGGTCGGCCTGGCAGGAGATCTTGAGGATGTCGCCTTCTTTAAGCTCCACCTGGGCCATGCCGATGCGGCTCACGTTGGAGGCGGCGCCGTCCGCGCCCAGCAGCGCGCCCAGCGCCATGGAACCGCCCACCGCGCCCATGGCCGCCGAACCCATGATGGCGCCGGTCAGGGCCTTGTCCGCCTTTTTGGTCAGCGCGCGCGGGTCGCGGCCCTCGATGATATGTATGCCCGGCTCCAGGTCGATGACATACGGCTCGTCCTGGGGCTTGTAGCGCTGCTTGTTGCCGTCGATGGCGATATCGATGGGCAGCTTGCGGAAGATATTGATGAACCACAAACCGCCGCCGAAAAAGCGGGTCCACAGCGTTTCGTTTTTGACGTACAGTTGCACTTGCGTTTTCATAATTCCAACTCCTGCTCTTTAGGTGGTTTTATGCGGGCGGCAGCGAGACCTCCCCGCTTGCCCGTTCATAAACTAAATTCGCGCGCGGCGGCCCACCCGGGACAAACGCGCGCAAAAAATCCCGCCGGCTGCGGCCGGCGGGAACTGTCATCCTAATTTTGATCCTTGCTGCGGCCCAGCAGCGCCGCCAAAATGGCGAACACCAGGCTGGCCGCGACGCCGCCCGCGGCGGCGGTCAGCCCGCCGGTGAACGCCCCGACCAGGCCCTGCTCGTCCACGGCCTGCTGCACGCCCTTGGCCAGCAGGTGGCCGAACCCCAGCAGCGGCACGCTGGCCCCGGCGCCGGCCCAGTCGGCCAGCGGGCCGTACAGCCCCACGGCGCTGAGCACCACCCCGGCCGCCACATAGCCGGTAAGGATGCGCGCAGGGGTGAGCGGCGTAAGGTCGATGAGCAGCTGCCCGGCCAGGCACAGCGCCCCGCCGACCAAAAAGGCCCACAGGTAGTTCATGCTCTCCCCTCCCCTGTTGGGGCGATGAGCTCCACGGCATGGGCGATGCCGGGGATGCTCTGCCCCTGTAAAAACGTAGCCTGGCTCATCAGCGCGCCGGTGGCCACGAACAGCACCCGCCGCCAGCGGCCGGCGGCCAGCTGCGGCAGGATATACGCGCAGAGCGCCGCCGCGCTGCAGCCCGCGCCGCTGCCGCCCGCCTTGACGTGCTGTTCGTCGCGGTCGTACAGCAGGCAGCCGCAGTCGAGATGGTTGTCGAGCGAAAAGCCCTCCTTGCGCAGCTGGGCGTACAGCAGTTCGCTGCCCACCGCGCCCAGGTCGCCGGTGATCACGGCGTCAAAGTCCTGCGGGGCGGCGCGCAGCGCCCCAAAGCAGGCCAGCAGCGTGCCGGCGGCGGCCGGCATCATGGCCGCGCCCATGTTGTTGATGTCGCGCACGGCATAGTCCTGCACGCGGCCAAACGTGACCGAGGCCACCCCCACGCCCGGCGCGCCGGCCGGGCGCACCAGGCAGGCCCCGGCGGCGGTGGCGGTCCACTGGGCGGTGGGCGTGCGTTTGCCGCCGTAGTTGAGCGGGGTGCGGAACTGGCGTTCGGCCGCGCAGAAGTGGCTGCTGGTCACGGCCAGCGTGCGCTCGCTGTAGCCGGCGGCGGCAAAGGCGGCCGCCAGGGCCAGGGCTTCGGCCATGGTGCTGCACGCGCCGTACAGCCCGGCGAACGGGACGCCCATCGCGCGCATGGCATAGGCGCTGGCCGTACACTGGGCCTGCAGGTCGCCGGCAAAAGCCAGTTCCACCTGGCGCGCGGTGACGCCCGCCTTGCGCAGGCAGCGGCGGATGCAGCGCTGCTGCAGGCGGCTTTCGGCGTCCTCCCAGCTGGTGCAGCCTTCGGCGGCGAACGAAGCGTCGGCCAGGCGCTCGTCCAGCGCCGCGCCCAGCGGGCCTTCGCCCTCTTTTTTGCCGCCCACCGCCGCCCAGGCGGCGATGGCCGGCGGGTCCGGGAACAGCAGGGTATCCCTGCGGCGGATGGACATGGTTCACCCGCCCCGGCTCATGGCCCAGTACAAAAGCCCCCACACCCAGGAAGCCAGCGTACCGTAGGCGATGACCGGCCCGGCGATCTGGAAGATATGCGCCCCCACGCCGGTGACCCAGCCTTCGGCCTTAAACTCGATGGCGGCGCTGGCCACTGAGTTGGCAAAGCCGGTGCTGGGCACCAACGTGCCCGCGCCGGCGCGGGCGGCCAGCTTTTGGTACCAGCCGGGCACGGTGGCGGCGGCGGCCAGGCCGATGAGGGTGATGCTGGTAAGGGTGCCGGCCAGGTCGGGCGCAAAACGCAGGGCGTAGGCCCGGCGCATCGCTTCGCCCAGCAGGCAGATGCAGCCGCCGACGGCAAACGCCCAGGCGCAGTCCCGCCCCAGCGCGGAGGGCGGCGCGGCGCGGCGCACCATGCGGGCGTAGCTTTGCGGGTCCAGTTTCATGGGAACACTTCCTTTGGGGATAAAAGTCGCCCTTAGCTTGCCCGGCCGGCGGCGAATTATTACGCGCCCCTTGGCAAACCGGGGCGGGATAGGCTATAATAGCGGTAAAACAGTTGCTTGCAGGAGGATTCCCCATGGAATGGACGGATATTGAGATCACGGTCCCCCACGCCCACAGCGCGACGGCCGAGGCCATCGCCACGATGGTATCGAACGGGGGCATTTACATCGAGGATTACAGCGACCTGGAACAACAGGCCTGGGAGATCGCCCATGTGGACCTGATCGAACAGGAACTGCTGGACAAGCCGCGGGACATCGTAAAGGTGCATATGTACCTGGCCCCGGACGAAAACCCGGCCGAGATCCTGCCGCTGTTCCGGGAACGGCTGGAGGCGGCCGGCATCCCCTATGAGCTGGCCACCCACGGCGTGGAGCAGGAGGACTGGCAGAACGCCTGGAAAAAGTATTACCATGCGATGGACATCGGCCGGCGGCTGGCCGTTGTGCCCGGGTGGGAGCAGTACGAGACCGACCGCACCGTCATCACGATGGACCCCGGCATGGCGTTCGGCACCGGCACGCACGAGACGACCGCGCTCTGCCTGGAGGTGCTGGACGCGCGGGTGCGCGGCGGCGAGCGGGTGCTGGACATCGGCACCGGGTCCGGCATTTTGGCCATTGCGGCGCTCAAGCTGGGCGCGGCGGCGGCCGAAGGCGTGGACATCGACCCCATGTGCGTGCGCACGGCCGGCGAAAACGCCGCCCGCAACGGCGTGCAGGACCGGCTGCGCGTACTGGTGGGCGACCTTTCGGACAAAGCCAGCGGCGTGTATGACATCATCACGGCCAACATCGTGGCGGCGGCCATCCTGAGCCTGGCGCCGCACGTGCCGGCGCTGCTGGCGCCGGGCGCGGTGTTCGTTGCCTCCGGCATCATCGACACCCGCAGGGACGAGGTGCTTGCCGGCCTGCGCGCCGCCGGGCTGGACCCGTTCGAAGTACACGAAAAGCGCGGCTGGGTGTGCATCGTCTGCCGCAAAGCGGAGGACTGACCATGCCGCACCGCTATTTTACCCGGGAGGTCGGCGGCGGGCGCGCCGCGCTGCGGGGCGCGGACGCCCACCACCTGGCGCACGTGATGCGCGCACAGCTGGGCGATACCGTGCTGCTGTGCGGGCCGGACGCGCTGGAATACACCGGCACCATCACGGCCTTTGGCCCCGACCTGGTGGAGTTCACGGTCAGCGAAGGGCTGCCCAGCACGGCGGAGCCGCGCTGCGAGGTCACGCTGTACGCCGCCTACCCCAAACAGGGCAAGCTGGAGGAGATCATCCGCCACAGCGTGGAGCTGGGCGCGGCGCGGGTGGTGCCGTTTTTCAGCCGCTACTGCGTGGCCGCCCCCAAAAAAGAGGAGGCCAAAAACGAGCGCTACCGGCGCATTGCGGCCGAAGCGGCCAAGCAGTGCGGCCGCGGCCGGGTGCCGGAGGTCGAACTGCCGCGGCCGGACTTTGCCGCCGTGTGCGCAGAGTTTGCCGCCTATGACCGGGTGCTGTTCTTTTACGAGGGCGGCGGCGCGCCGCTGCGCAAGCTGCTGGCGGGCGATGCGCCGCGGCGCGTGGCGCTGGTGACCGGCAGCGAAGGCGGCTTTTCCCCCGAGGAGGCCGCGCAGGCCATGGCCGCCGGGGCGCAGGCGGTAGGCCTGGGGCCGCGCATCCTGCGCTGCGAGACCGCCCCCCTGGCCGCCCTGGCCGCCGTGTTGACCCTGACGGGGGACCTGGAATAACCCCCCGCGCCCATACTGCCCCATACTGCAAAGAATACAAAAGGACGCCCCGCTCCGGTTCGCAAAAACCGGGGCGGGGCGTTTGTGTTGTCTTGCGTTTTACGCCTCCTGCCCGCGCTGGTCGGAAAGGTCCAGTTCCGTCAGCGCGGCCTTGAGCGGGGCGATGCCGCTGTTTTCCAAACAGAAGCTGCGCACACCCAGGCGCATATAGTCCGGCATGGCGTCAAGCTGGTTCAGCGGGATGCTGCACAGCGCCACATCGGTATTGCGGGCGGCGGCCGCGTCCAGCACGCCGCGCACCAACCGCTTGACGACCGGCAGGTCGGCCTTGCGGCGTTCTTCGCGCTCGTTCTGCGGCTGCACGTAGATAAAATTGGCCAGGTCGTCCAGGTCGATGTACAAAAAGTCGGCGCCATGGTCGATGATCTCGCCCGCCTCCAGCGCCGAGGCCGGGATCTCGACCATACAGCCAAGGGGCATATCCTCGGCAAAGGGCAGTTCCTCGGCGCGCAGCTGGGCCTTGCAGGCTTCGACCTTTTTCATAAACCCGTCCCAGCCCTGCACGCCGCAGATCATGGGCGCCACCACGCACAGCGGGCCGGCGGCCGCCGCGCGCAGCAGCGCGCGCAGCTGGGTGACATAGATCCTGTCCCGCGCGGCCAGCGTCTGCACCGTCTGCACCCAGGGCGCGCCGTCGTCGGCGCCGGGGTCGCACAGGCGCACCACCACCGGCCAGCCGCCGGCGTTTTCCAGCAGGGCGGCGTATTCCCCGACCTGGCGCTCCTCGTCGTAGCCATTCAGGATCATCGATTCGGTACGCACCAGCCCAATGCCGCCGTTGGCGCCGTTTTTCATGGCGGCGCGGATCTCCTCCGGCGCGCTGGAGTTGGCGGAGCCAAGCAGCGTGAACGGGGTGCCGTCCCGCGTGCGGTTGGGTTTGGCAAGCAGCGGGTCGGGCCGGGCGCGGCGGCGCACCAGCTGGATCTGGCGGCGGCGCGCATCGGCGACCTGTTCGGGCGTAGGCTCCACGATCAGGGTCGCGCGCTCGGCGTCCAGCACGGCGCGGCGGCCTTCGGCCGCCAGGGCCACACCCTCGCCCACACGGCACAGTGCCGGCACGCCCATGCCGCGCGCCATAATGGCCGCATGGCTGGTCACGCTGTCCCGCTCCGACACAAGGCCCAGGATCATGCTGCGGTCCAGCACAAACAGGTCGCTGGGGTAAAACAGATCCGCCGCCAGGATGCTGGGGGTCTTGAGCTGTATGGGCAGGTGGGTGCGCCCGTCCAGGATATCCACCACGCGGCGGCATGCGTCCACCACATCCACGCTGCGCTCTTTTAAGTATTCGTCGTCAATGTTGCTGATGCGGCCGGCAAAAATGCGCTCCGCCCGCTCGACCGCCGCGGCGCTGCCCGCCCCGGCGGCTATGTAGTCCCCGATCTCGTTGGTGAAGGATTCGTCCTCCAAAAGGGCGACCTGAAACATCAGGATGTCGGCGTCCTCCTGCGCCCGGGCGTGCTTTTGCAAAAGCATCAGCTCGTCCTTGGCCAGCACGATGGCGGCGTCGTACAAGGCGCGCTCCCGGTGCGGGTCGCTGACGATGCGGTGCAGCCCGACCGTACCGCGGTCGATGCGCACCACCGGGCCAACGGCCAGACCGCCCGATGCTGTCGTTCCTGAAAAGATACGCATAAGGCACGCTCCGTTTCCAAACAGGTGGAGGTCGGTACAGCCGGCGGCCCATGCCGGCCGGCAAAAAGCATCAGAAAAAGTGCATCTGCTGCAGGGTATGGCAGACAAGCGCCGTGACGAAATCATCGGGCGCGGCGGCCGCCATGGCGGTCTCGCCCAGGGGGTTGCCCTCTTCCCTGCCCAGCAGCACGCGGAAGCGGTCGGCCGGGTCGCGCTCAAAGCTGCCCAGCAGCGTCAGCGCCAGCATCCGCGGGGTATAGGGCACGTCCGGCGGGACCTGCAGTTCTTCGGCCGCCAGCTCCAGCGGCGCGGCGGCCGCACGGGTGGGCGCCAGCAGGTTCTTGGCAAAAGGCGCCGGGTAACCCTTGCGCTGGCGGGCTGCCGTTTCGGCCATAGCCAGCGCCGGCGCGCGGGCCACCGCCGCCGAAAGCTGCCCCTGGTAGGCAGCGGCGAACGCCGAAAGGAAACCTTCCTTGTCCGGCAGCAGCGCATACGCGGTGCCGCCCACCCGGCCGAACGCGCGCAGCGTATCCAGATAGCCGAGCGTAATGTTGCGCGCGGCGCGCTGGCCGTCAAAGTCGAACATCGGCCCCAGGTCCCAATGGCAGCGCACCACGCGGGTGGGCAGGCCGGTGCGGTTGGGGCGGTTATAGCCCAGGCCCTCGATGTCGATGGCCACCAGTTCCTGCGCGCCCATGGCGGCCGCCAGGTCCAGCGGCATATTGTCCCGCCAGCCGCCGTCGATATACTTGACGCCGTCGATCACGCGCGGGCGCAGCGCCGGGAAACAGGCGCTGGACGCCAGCATATATTCTTTCAGTTTACCATGGGGGATCTGCTCCAGCGGGCACTGCACGCTTTTCAGCGTGTTCATCTCGGTCATGACCAGGCCGTAGCGGATGGGCGCGGCGCGCAGGGCGTCCTCGTCCAGGTAGCGGTCGATGGTCTCGCCCAGTGGTTCCAGGTCCAGCCCGCCGCCGCGCACCACGTCCAAAACAAAGGCGCGCAGCTGCTCCGGCGTGGCGCCCTGGGGCACCTCCAGCACGCCGTGGACGTCCAGGCCTTTCCACAGGTCAACGGCCTCCGGCAGCTTGCCCAGCACAAACAGGACGCCGTTCAGGCAGCCGACGCTGGTGCCGGTGATAATATCCGGCCGCCAGCCGACCTCCTGCAGCGCCTGGTATGCGCCGACCTGGTAGCTGCCGCGCGCACCGCCGCCGGCCAGCACCAGCCCCTTGACCCGTTCGCCCATGCACGCCTCCTTTTTGTATGCGGTTATGCGGTCGTATCGTGTATTTTATTATAGCACGTCCGGTATGAAAATACCATCGATTGGTGCATTTTGTTACCGTATTTTTTACATCTTTTTTCAATGCCCCGCCGGCCGCAGGCCGGGAAGCGGCAGCCCCTGCGTGCCGCCGGCGCTTTGTTTTTGGGTAATTGTCGCAGGCATGCCCGGAGTATCCCTTTGTAATGAACACATTGTTGGTCATGTAATATTTATTGCATTAATACATTTTTATGCTTTGTCTCGTCAAATTTATATATTATGCAAAAGTAATTACGACAAATTTCTCAAAGTTATTCATCGTTCAAAAGCAACGCACAGTCCGAGTTTTGTTTTTGCCGCACTCGCCCGTCCCCTCGCCGCACAAAGCCATTACGCCAAGGGAGGGCAAAAGACTTGTCGATCATTACTCCCCGTTCCCGCCGCGCGCCGCGCCGCAAAGCAGCGCAAAAAAGAGCCGCCCGGCTCCGAAAAGCAGGGCGGCTTGAAGGGGGCGTGAGGGTCACTCCCACTCGATGGTGCCGGTGGGTTTGGTGGTGAGGTCGAAGCAGACGCGGTTGACGCCGGGGACCTCTTTGGTGATGCGGTCGGTGATGTGCTGCAGCAGGGCGAAGGGCACGTCCTCGACCGTGGCGGTCATGGCGTCGCGGGTGTTGACGGCGCGCAGGATGACCGGCCACTCGAACGAGCGTTTGCCGTCTTTGACGCCGACCGACTTGAAGTCGGGAATGATCGTGAAATACTGCCAGAAGTTTTCTAAGCAGATTTGTTTATAGGATTTAGCTCAAGGTATTCGTATTCTTTTCATTATTCAGATAGTAGAGGCTATCTGATTTTTTGTTGCCA
>CALWNS010000072.1 GCA_944382805.1 uncultured Gemmiger sp.
CGCGCAGCTGGGCGAAATTTTGCGGCAGCTGAACCAATGACAGACGAAAGAGAGAGAGCTTATGCGCACGATCCAAAACCTGAACGAGAATTGGACTTTTTATAAAACCGACCTCCCCGCCGCAGGCCAGGGCGTGCCGGTCACGCTGCCCCATACCTGGAACGCGGCGGACGGCCAGGACGGCGGCGATAACTATTACCGCGGCCGCTGCTGGTATACCCGCCCGCTGGACGAGGCCGCCCTGCCCGAACGCCCCGCCGGCGCGCGCGTTTTTTTGGAGTTTGAGGGCGCGGCGCTGCAGGCCGAAGTGTACTTAAACGGCGAAAAACTGGCCGAACACGCGGGCGGGTTTTCCACCTTCCGCGTGGACGTGACCGACCACCTTAAAAAAAGCAACGAACTGGCCGTGGCCGTCAGCAACGCGCGCAGCGGCGAAGTCTACCCGCAGCAGGCGGACTTTACGTTTTACGGCGGGCTGTACCGCGACGTCAACCTGATCACCGTGCCCCAAACGCACTTTGCCCTGAATTATCACGGCGGCCCGGGGCTGAAGATCACGCCGGTGGTCGACCTGGCGGCCCGCCGCGCCGCCGTCGCCGCCGAAGCCTGGGTCGAAGGCCCCGGCGCGGACGGCGCGCAGGTGACCTTCAGCCTGGCCGGGCAGACGCAGACCGTGCCGGCCGCGGGCGGGTACGCCAAAGCCGAGTTCACCATCGAAAGCGTCCACCTGTGGGACGGCCTGGACGACCCCTACCTGTACACGGCCACCGCCAGCCTGCAAAGCGGCGATGCCGTATCGGCCCGCTTCGGCTGCCGCAAGTTCGAGATCGACCCGCAAAAAGGCTTCCTGCTCAACGGCCGGTCCTATCCCTTGCGCGGCGTTTCCCGCCACCAGGACCGCCAGGGCGCGGGCAACGCGCTGACCCCCGCCATGATGGAACAGGATATGGCCATCATCAAGGAGCTGGGGGCCAACACGCTGCGCCTGGCGCACTACCAGCACGCCCAGCATTTCTATGACCTGTGCGACGAAAACGGCCTTATCGTCTGGGCCGAGATCCCCTACATTACGTTGCACATGAAAAACGGCCGGGCCAACACCCTCAGCCAGATGACCGAACTGGTCGTGCAGAACTATAACCACCCCTGCATCGCGGTGTGGGGCCTTTCCAACGAGATCACGGCCGCCAGCGCAGTCAACGATGAACTGCTCGAAAACCACCGCGCGCTCAACGACCTGTGCCACAAACTCGACCCCACCCGCCCCACCACGATGGCCAACGTCTTTATGCTGGAGACCGACAGCCCCATTTTGGAGATCCCGGACGTCAACAGCTACAACCTCTATTTCGGCTGGTACCTGGGCGAAATGGGCGAGACGGACGAATTCTTTGACGCCTACCACGCCAAATACCCCGGCCGCTGCATCGGCTTCAGCGAATACGGGGCCGACGCCAACCCCGCCTACCAAAGCCCCAGCCCGGAAAAGGGCGATTACACCGAAAGCTACCAGTGCCTGTACCACGAACATATGCTGCGCATGATCGAAGCGCGGCCCTGGCTGTGGGCCACCCATGTGTGGAACCTGTTCGACTTTGCGGCCGACGGCCGCGATGAGGGCGGCAAGCCGGGCCAGAACCAGAAGGGCCTGGTCACGTTTGACCGCAAACTTAAAAAAGATGCGTTCTACCTGTACAAAGCGGCCTGGAACCGCAAGGAGCCGTTCGTGCACCTGTGCGGCAGCCGCTATGTCGACCGCGCCGAGGACGTGACCGAGGTCAAGGCCTACTCCAACCAGGATACCGTCAGTTTGTATGTGGACGGTAAACTGCTGGAAACAAAGGCCGGGCGCACCGTGTTCACCTTCCGCGTGCCGCTTGCCGGCGAACACACCATCGAAGCGCGGGCCGCGGGCTGCTCCAGCGTGATGCTGGTGCGCAAAGTATCGGAACCGAACCCCGCCTACCGGATGCCCGGCCGCGCGGCCGCCGTGACCAACTGGTTCGATGCCGGCGAGCTGGACGAAAGCTGCTACTCGATCTTTGACACGCTGGCCGAACTGCGCCAGAACCCCGAGACCGCCAAGATCGTGGACGGCATGATGGCGCAGGGGGCGGCCAGCCACGGCGAGGTAGCCGAGACGGTCAAGGATAACCCCGCCCTGCAGCGGATGATCGGCCGCCAGAAGCTGTCCACCCTGCTCAAGCAGGGCGGCGTGGACGAGCAGAGCATCAAGCAGCTCAACCGCATTTTGCAGGGCATCAAAAAGGCAAAAAACTGATAAAAGACAAAAAACTGACAAAAAAGGCAAGCCGTTTTCTGTCCCCGCGGCGGCGGGCGTGATATGATCGTAGTGTGGCGCAGGGGGCGGCCCTCTGCGGCGCACTTTCCGCCTTACTATCGCATTTTTTACCAGGAGGACAAACGCATGAACACCTACTGCAACCCGCTTGACCTGCCCTACCGCTACCAGCACATGAACGAAAACGGGCGCCGGTACGCCTTCCGCGAAGGGGCCGACCCCACGCTGGTGCTGTTCAAGGGAACCTATTACCTGTTTGTGTCGATGTCGGCCGGCTTTTTCTACTCGGACGATCTTCTGCACTGGAACTTCCACGCCGACCCCGACCTGCTGATTTACGACTATGCGCCCGATGTGCGCGAGATCGGCG
>CALWNS010000073.1 GCA_944382805.1 uncultured Gemmiger sp.
ACCTTGATCTCGACGGTGGACTGGAACGGGGCGGCGGTCGTGAATATCTTGGAAAAACGGGTGGGGATGGTGGAGTTGCGCTCGATCAGGTGGGTGGCCACGCCGCCGACCGTCTCGATCGAGAGCGTGAGCGGGGTAACGTCCATGAGCAGCAGGCCCTCGCTGCCCGCGGCCAGCACCTCCCCGCCCAGGCGCCCGCCCTGCACCGCCGCGCCCAGCGCGACGCATTCGTCCGGGTTGAGCGTTTTGGAGGGTTCCAGGTCGATCATGCGCAGCACCTTGGCCTGCACGGCCGGCACGCGGGTGGACCCGCCGACCAGCAGCACCTGGTCCAGGTCGTTGGCGGCGATCCCGGCGTCCCGCAGCGCAGTTTTGACCGGCAGGGCCGTGCGGTCGATCAAATCGGCCGTCATCTGTTCGAACGCAGCGCGGGTCAGCGTGGCCTGCAGATGCAGCGGCCCCGCCGGCCCGGCCGCGATGAACGGCAGCTCGATCTCGGCCTGGCGGGCGCTGGACAGTTCCTTTTTGGCTTTTTCCGCCTCCTCGCGGATGCGCTGCATGGCCACGGGGTCGGCCGTCAGGTCGATGTGGTGTTCTTTTTGGAAGTTTTCGGTCAGCCAGCGGGCGATGCGCTCGTCCAGGTCGTCGCCGCCCAGGTGGTTATCGCCGCAGGTGGCCAGCACCTGCACGATGCCGTCCCCGATCTGGATGAGCGAAACGTCAAAAGTACCGCCGCCCAGGTCGTAGACCATGACCGTCTGCGCCCGGCCGTTATCCAGGCCGTAGGCCAGCGCGGCGGCGGTGGGTTCGTTGATGATGCGGCGCACGTTCAGCCCGGCGATGCGCCCGGCGTCCTTGGTGGCCTGGCGCTGGGCGTCGTTAAAATAAGCCGGCACCGTGATGACGGCCTCGGTGACGGGTTCGCCCAGGTAGGCCTCGGCGTCCGCCTTGAGTTTTTGCAGGATCAGCGCGCTGATCTCCTGCGGGGTAAAGCATTTACCGTCGATGGGGATGCGGGCGTCGGAGCCCATCTGCCGCTTGATGCTGGAGATGGTCCGCGCCGCGTTGGTCACCGCCTGGCGCTTGGCCGGTTCGCCCACCAGGCGCTCGCCCGCCGAGGTGAACGCCACCACCGAAGGGGTGGTGCGCTGGCCCTCCCGGTTGGGGATGACGACCGGCCGGCCGCCCTCCACCACCGCCACACAGCTGTTGGTGGTGCCCAAATCGATTCCGATGATCTTGCCCATTGCGTTTGTTTCCTTTCCGAAAAAAGCCGGCCCGCAACATCCGGTATGCCATGTTTACAATTATTTTACCGCAACACGCGTGCAAATTTGTTGCCAAATCTTAAACAAACCGAGAAATATTTGCCCCTGCCGCCCCCGCGGCCCGGCGCGCGGGTTGACGCGCGCGCGCCGGGGTGGTATAGTTTTTGTATACGCTTTATCGGCTTAAAGCGCAATTTGTGGCGGAGGGTTTTGCGTGACCAGGAACTACACGAGCCGCGATATTTACGAGCAGCTGTACCGGGAGATCATGTCGCTGCAGCGCAAACCGGGTTCCCTGTTGCGGGAAAACGCCCTGTGCGAGGAGTTCGGCGTGTCCCGCACGCCGATCCGCAGCGTTTTGCAGGAGCTGCGCGCCGCCGGCCTGATCGAGGTGACGCCCTATAAATCGACCCGCGTGACCCGGCTGGATTTTGATACCATCAGCCAGCAGATCTACCTGCGCGCGGCGGTGGAGACCGCGGTGCTGCTGGACCTGTGCGCCGTGTGTACGCCGCAGCAGCTGGAACAGTTTGCGCAGCGCAACCAGGCGCTGCGCCGCCTGGCCGCGCAGCCGCAGGCGGACCCGGCCGACTTTTACCGCCTGGACGGGCGCCTGCACGAATGCTGGTTTGCCGCCATGCACAAAAACCAGCTGTGGCGGCTGATCCAGACCAGCCAGAACCACTATGCCCGCTTCCGGATGCTGGACCTGGTGGAGGTAAGGAACTTTTCCCAGATCGTGGACGAGCATGAAGCGCTGCTGCAGGCGCTGGCCCGGCGCGACGGCGAAGCGCTGC
Organism: uncultured Gemmiger sp.; assembly: GCA_944382805.1. Classification (GTDB taxonomy): domain Bacteria; phylum Bacillota; class Clostridia; order Oscillospirales; family Ruminococcaceae; genus Gemmiger. Next base: position 2,066 of record CALWNS010000073.1, read on the forward strand.
GGCGGCTGTGTTCCGTACACCTGTACGGCGGCGTTGCGCGGCTGCGCGACGACCTGCCGACGCGGTTTTCCGATTATTTTGTGCCCGGCACCCGCTGGCCGGAGCAGACGCCCCGGCCCGAATAGAAGGAGGACACCATGCCAAGAAAAGCGACCGTGACCCGCGCCACGCGCGAGACGAACATCACCGTAAGCATCGACCTGGACGGCGCCGGGCGGGCCGAAGTGGATACCGGCATCGGCTTTTTTGACCATATGCTGGACGGCCTGGCCCGCCACGGGCTGTTTGATCTGACCGTGCGCTGCCAGGGCGACCTGCAGGTGGACGCCCACCACACGGTGGAGGATACCGGCATCACGCTGGGCATGGCCCTGGCGCAGGCGCTGGGCGGCAAAGAGGGCATTGTGCGGTACGGCAGCTGCCTGCTGCCGATGGACGAAACGCTGGCGCTGTGCGCCGTGGACCTGGGCGGGCGGCCGTACTTTGTGTACGACGCGGCTTTCCGCGCGCCGGCCTGCGGCGGCATGGACACCCAGCTGGCGCGGGAGTTCTTTTATGCCGTGAGCTATGCCGCCGCCATGAACTTGCACCTGAAGATCCTGTACGGCGAAAACGACCACCACAAAATGGAGGCGCTGTTCAAGGCGTTCGCCAAGGCGCTGGGCGCCGCCGTGCGCCGCGATGCACGCATCGAGGGCGTGCTTTCCACCAAAGGCAGTTTGTAAACTGACAGATACAGACCCCACACGAAAGGAGCACCCCTTATGTACAACGAAATGATGGACACCATCGGCTTTGTTTTGCAGGCAGACCCGGAACTGGGCGCGGCCATGCAGCGCGAACTTGCCCGCCAGCGCCAAAACATTGAGCTGATCGCCAGCGAGAACATCGTTTCCCCGGCCGTGATGGCGGCCATGGGCAGCGTGCTGACCAACAAATACGCCGAGGGCTACCCCGGCCACCGCTATTACGGCGGCTGCCAGTTTGTGGACGAGGTGGAGAACATCGCCATTGCCCGCGCCTGCGAACTGTTCGGCGCCAAATACGCCAACGTGCAGCCGCATTCCGGCGCGCAGGCCAACCTGGCCGTCTATTTTGCGCTGCTGGAGGTGGGCGATACGGTCATGGGCATGGATCTTTCTCAGGGCGGGCACCTGACCCACGGTTCGCCGGTGAACATGAGCGGCAAAAACTACAATTTCGTCTCCTACGGCGTGGACGAAAACGGCTTTGTGGATTATAACGCCCTGGCCAAACAGGTGGCCAAAGTCCGGCCCAAGCTGCTGGTGGCGGGCGCTTCCGCCTACCCGCGGGCGCTCGACTTTGAGCGCCTGGCCGCCATCGCCCACGGCTACGGCGCGATGCTGATGGTAGACATGGCCCACATCGCCGGCCTGGTGGCGGGCGGCGCGCACCAGAACCCCGTGCCCTATGCCGACGTGGTGACCACCACCACCCACAAGACGCTGCGCGGCCCGCGCGGCGGGTTGATCCTGACCAACAACGAATACCTGGCCAAGCGCATCAACTCGGCCATCTTCCCCGGCACGCAGGGCGGCCCGCTGGAGCATATCATCGCCGCCAAGGCCGTCTGCTTTGGCGAGGCGCTGAAACCTGAATTTAAGGACTACGCGCACAAGATCTGCGAAAACGCCCAGGCCCTGGCCGCCGTGCTGACCGCGCGCGGGGTCAAGCTGGTTTCCGGCGGCACCGACAACCATCTGATGCTGGTGGACCTGACCGACGAGGCCTGCACCGGCAAGGAGCTGGAGCACAACCTGGACGAAGTACACATCACCGCCAACAAGAACACGGTGCCGGGCGAAAAGCGCAGCCCGTTCGTGACCAGCGGCGTGCGGCTGGGCACCCCGGCCGTGACCACCCGCGGCATGGGCCCGGCCGAGATGGACGTTATTGCCGGCTGCATTGCCGACTGCATCTTTGACTTTGCCGCCAAAAAGGACGACGTGGCCGCCCGCGTGGCCGACCTGGTCAAGCGGTTCCCGCTGTATGAATAAACAGAAAGAAGCTGTGTGAATGATCCGTTTTGAATGCGATTACGGCGAAGGCGCCGCCCAGCCGGTGCTGGACCTTTTGCAGAAAACCAACCTGGAGCAGACCCCCGGCTACGGCGAGGACGCCTATTGCGAGCAGGCGCGGGCGCTGATCCGGGAACTTTGCGCCGCGCCGGGGGCGGGCGTACACTTCCTGGTGGGGGCCACCCAGGCCAACCTGACCATCATTGACGCCGCGCTCAAACCCTGGCAGGGCGTGCTGTGCGCCGACAGCGGGCACATCCATGTACACGAGACCGGCGCGGTGGAGGCCACCGGCCACAAATGCCTGCCGCTGCCGGGGCGCGACGGCAAGATCACGGCCGCCCAGGTGCAGGCCGCGTGGGACGCACACCGCGCCAACCCCACCCACGAGCACGAGGTGCAGCCGGGCATGGTGTATATTTCGAACCCCACCGAATGGGGCACGCTGTACACCAAAGCCGAACTGACCGCGCTTTCCCGCGTGTGCCGCGCCTGCGGGCTGCGGCTGTTCCTGGACGGCGC
>CALWNS010000074.1 GCA_944382805.1 uncultured Gemmiger sp.
TGCGCCAGGATCTGGAACATTTCTATGGCCATGAACGCTTTACGGTCATAGACGCTGCTACCGGCCAAGAAGTCCCCTTCCAGCTCAGCCGCTATTCGCGCGGGCCGGAACTCTGCATTTGGGCCGATCTTGCCCCCAAGGAAAAGAAGGTCTATCGGCTGAAAGAACAGCCGCCGCAAACGCTGCCGTCGGCCGGGCTGAAAGCGCCTACGGGGATCGAAGGCGTGGACGATCTCTATTGGCGCGTACAGGAAAGGCTTGCGGCGGGCGGCAGTGCGACCACCGACTGGTTGGAGACGGATTTCTTCCGCATCCGCTTTACGCCGGAACAAGGGGTGACCTCGCTGTTTGATAAAGTCCATGGCTGCGAATGCATCGCGGCCGGCCGGCCGTACGCCGCCTTTACGCCCGTCTATGAGATGACGGAATGCGCCCCGGGGGAGGATCAGGGCACGGTGCGCCGCAAAATGGGGCGCAACCGCAAACTGGCGCGCACCCGCCGCAGCGCTGGTGCGCTGTGCGATGTCATCGTGCAGGAAGACGGCCCGCTGTATGTGCGCGTGCAGCTTTCCTACCGCATCGAGGGCGCGAAAGACTGTGCGGTGATCCTGACGGCTTACAAAAAAAGTCCGCGCATGGATGTGGACCTGCGCTTGCATAAAGCTAGCGTTTGGGAGCCGGAAAACCTGTATCTCTCTTTGCCGTTTGCGGGCGAGATTTGGCTGGATAAGACCGGGGCGCGCCTGCGCCCGCGGGTAGATCAGCTGCCCGGTACGTGCGTGGACTTCTATGCAGTGCAGAACGGACTGGCTTTCTGCGGAGAGCAAAGCAGCCTGGCAGTGGCAAGCCCCGATGCGCCGCTCATCTGGATGGGAACGCTGCGCGCACACCCGATCCGCCTGATGGGGGAGGGCGCACCCAACAATGATGAAACGTACTCTTGGGTGATGAACAATTTCTGGGAGACGAACTTCCGCGCCGATCTCGGCGGCTTTTATCAGTTCCATTACAGTCTGGAAGCATTGGATGGGTGCGATCCAAAGGCTGCGCTGGACCGCGCAGAGACGATGGCGGAAGGAATCGTCAGCTTTTACCGCTTTGAAGAACGAAACGGGGGATCGGATTGATCACACTGGCGTTTGATATGGGCGGAACGCGGATCAAGTACGGCCTTGTAAAAGACGCAAAAGCCGTTTGGTCTGACGTTTGCGAGACCCATGTGGAAGAAGGATACGAGGCCGTTGTCGCCCGTATGGCGGCGCTGGCGGCTCCGCTGCTCAGGCAGGAAACGGTCCGCGCCGTGGGAGTCGCTGCACCCGGGCTGATAGACACAGGACGTGGCACGGTATGCTGCTCCAACAATTTTGGCTGGGACGGACGTTCGCTGGCACGCGATCTTGGCGCGGAACTATCCAGACCGGTACGGGTGGCCAATGATGCGCAATGCGCCGCGCTGGGCGAAGCGCGCTATGGCGCGGGGCGCGGGTGCTCGCGCGTGGCAATGCTCACCCTGGGGACCGGCGTCGGCGGCGGGTTTGTCTGCAACGGGCGTGGCGAAGCGGATGGATACGGCTCGATGGCCTATATCTTTGGTCATACCGTGATCGACCTTGGCGGGCGGCAGTGCAGCTGCGGCCGCCGCGGCTGCCTGGAAGCGTATGCCTCCGCGACCGCTGTTGCCAGGCAGGGGAGTCAAGCACTTGGCCGGGCACAGTCGGCCAAAGAGGTGTTTGAGGCGGCTCGTGCCGGCAACCGCGCCGCCCGGGCCGTAGTCGATGATTTCCTGGAGGCGCTGACGCAAGGAACGATCAACATCGCCAACACACTGCGGCCGCAGAAGATCGTGATCGGCGGCGGTATGGCTGCTTCGGCAGACATGATCTTGCCGGCGGTCAATGCCGGCCTGGAAAAAGAAGTGTACGGGTATGCCTTTGCGCCGGTGCGGGCGGTCCGGGCCCAGCTGGGGGATCTGGCGGGGATCGTGGGAGCGGCCGCCCTTTGGGAAGACGCGGAGACTGACAAGGGGTGAAGGGAGAACAAAATACTATGCAGATAAGAGATTTTGACAAATATCCCGAAAAGAAAGTGCCCGGTTTTGGCGCAGTACAGGGCTGGGATGCCGTGCGCAGCGTCCTGCGTGCGGCCGCGGCCCAAAGCGGGGTCTTGACGGCAGAATTTTATCCCGGTGTTTACCGGGAAGAACTGGTGGAAGAACTGGGAAAACTTGGGTTTGCCATGTTTGACGCCGAGACCTGTACGATCTCGGACGCGGCATACCAACAGCGCATAGCAGAATTTGTCACGGACGACCGCGTGTTCGGCGTTATGAACACGCTGCGGTTGGAGGATGTCTACCGTCCGGAAGCGCTGGAGGCCATGCGCGCGGAAATACAGGCGTGCAGCGGGCCGGTCCTCGTCTACGGCACGGGCGCCTCGCTCGTTGCCCCGGATGGCGTTTTGGTCTATTTTGATATGCCGCGTTGGGAGATCCAGTGCCGTTTTCAAAAAGGTATGAAAAACTGGAAAACCGATAATGCAGAAGAGGAAAAGCTGCGCAAAGTAAAACGCGGATATTTTATAGAATGGCGTATGGCGGATCGCCGCAAGAAAAAGCTTTTCGATCGGATGGACTATGTGGTGGATACCGTCATACCGCAGCAGCCCAAGCTGGTCGCGGGCGAAGGGTTCCGCGCCGGTCTAGAACAGTTGGCGCGGGAGCCGTTCCGCCTTGTGCCGTACTACGCGCCGGAAGTCTGGGGCGGCCAGTGGATGAAGGAGGTCTGCGGGCTGGACCCCAACGAAAAAAATTACGCCTGGGCCTTTGACGGCGTGCCGGAAGAAAACAGCGTTTTCCTGCGTTTTGGTACGGTCAGGATGGAATTCCCCTCGGTCGATGTGGTATTTTATCGGCCGCGGCTGCTGCTTGGGGATCGGGTCCATGGCCGTTTCGGCGATGAATTCCCGATCCGCTTTGACTTCCTCGATACAATGGGCGGGCAAAACCTTTCCCTGCAGGTACATCCGCTCACGGAATATATTCAAAACACTTTTGGAATGCACTACACCCAGGATGAAAGCTATTATATCCTTGACTGTGCCGAGGATGCCGTTGTTTATCTCGGCTTAAAAGAGGGAATATCGTCGCAGGAGATGCTGCATGATCTGCGTGCGGCGCAGCAGGGCGGAGAACCGTTCGAAGCTTCGCGCTATGTCAACTGCTGGCCGGCCAAAAAGCACGATCACTTTCTGATCCCGGCGGGGACGGTACACTGCTCCGGTAAAAATGTGATGGTCTTGGAAGTGAGCGCAACACCCTACATATTTACGTTCAAACTGTGGGATTGGGGGCGCGTAGGGCTGGACGGCCGTCCGCGCCCGGTCCACATCGATCATGGCGAACAGGTGATCCAGTGGGATCGGACTACATCCTGGGTAAAGGAGAATCTGATCGACCGCATTGACGTGGTGGAAGCGGCGGACGGCTTTCAGGAAGAGCGAACAGGCTTGCACGAACGTGAATTTATCGAAACGCGGCGGGATACCCTTTCAAAAGAACATACGTTTACGGGGAACGGCAGCGTGCAGATGTGCAATGTAGTAGACGGGGAGGGCGCAGTCATCTCGTCGCCAGACCATTCGTTTGCCGATTATTGCGTACATTATGCCGAGACGTTTATCTTGCCGGCTTCCGTGCGGCAATTTACGATCCGGCCGCTGAAGGATACTTGTACGGTTCTGCGCGCTTATGTGCGCGGATAAAAGGAGGCTGATTATGCTGACAAGGATACAGGCGCGCCGCCTGCATGATGCGGTGCTGGAAAACTTCCTCGTTTCTCGTTCGCCGGTGGCGTTTCTTGAAGATGCGCCGCCCAAAACCGGCGACAGGGATACCTGTTACCTGTTCTCCTATTTTGCGGCGGCAGGTATGCTGTACCGCGCAATCCGGGCAGGGGAGGCGGATATGCGTCCGCTCTACCGCCATTTGATCGACGGCTTTGCGTACTACCGGGATGGTCGGATGCCTGCCGGACAAAGCAAATACCATTCGGAGCGAGGGAACGAACCGAACGGCGGCCACGGCGAATGTTTCTTTGACGATAATATTTGGGTTGCCCGTAATCTGCTCTGCGCATACGAAGTGCTGCAGGAGCCGGATTATCTGGCCGAAGCCAAGCGGATTGTGGCCTACACCTATACGGCTTGGGATCCGGTGCTCGGCGGGCTGGTCTGGTGCGAAAAAGGGCTGACAGACCAAGGGACTGAGCAGGAACTGGAGCGCGGCCTTTCGGCCAACGCCTGCTGCATCCTGGTCAATGCGTGGTTGTACCGTATCACAGGAGAAAAGGCCTATCTCGATTGGGCGCTCCGATTTTACGCCTTCTGCAAGCAGATGCAGGATCCGCAAACAAAAATCTACTACAACGGCGTACACACGCTTCTGCGGGATGGCAAGCGCACGGCCGGCGCGGTCAACCATGACTTGTACAGTTATAACCCCGGCAGTATAATCTTGGCGGATCTTCTCCTGCACGAGATCACGGGCGATGCGGCCTACGAGCAGGACGCATGGCAGACGGCGCGCGCCACGCACAAGGCCTTCCTTCGGCAGAACGAGAACGGGACCCGAGAATACCGGGACTTTATCTGGTTCACGGCAATTTGGGCCGAAGCCGCCGCAGAATTGGCAAAGCGGGAGCAAGCGCCGACCCGCGCCTGGCGGGATGTGTTTGAAGGAATGCTGAGCTATGGCATCGATCATTTTGAGCGTTACGGCGGGCTGATCCCCCACGATTCTGCCCGCGGCTGGCGCCCGGGAATGGATGATTACGACCGCCTGCTGCTCACGCACAGTGCCAACGCAGAGATCGCATGGCTGCTGGTGTCCGGCTGGCAGGAATGATGAAAACGGCGTCCAAAGGCGCCCGCTGTGGGGATGTAAAAAGACGATCCGGAAAAATCCCGTCAAAAGGTCAGAGGACAGCCCCAGACGAATGCAGAGGCAAAGCACAAAAAAACCGCTCAACCATCAAGGCTGAGCGGTTTTTGCTGACTTTGCGGCCGCGTTTGTTTTGTGTTGATAAAAAAGATGCGCACCTCAAAGTCTTGCAGTACAATAACTTGCGGGATTGTCGCTTTTCTGTTTCGCCCCTTTTTGCGAAAACACACCGGTCAATCCAAACTCCCGCCTTATCAGCGTCTGGTGTTATCCTGATATTTTCGCTCCAAAAAATCAAGAGACCGCTGAGAGGGGGCGTAGCCATATTCATACAATTCTGTGTAGATGCGAGGGACTTTCTTAAGCCGCAGATTCATATCATCCAGATCAAAAGAGTTCAGATCCAGGTCATCCCGGCCCAGCCACCTCTTATAGTGCGCATAATCGTCTCCGCTTTTCTGGCAAAATGCCTCCGCCAGTCGTTCCAGTCCGGCAGTCCCACCGCAGTCCTCTATGATCCCATAGCCCTCGCCGGCGAGCACGCGCGGCAGTTCACGGCCCGGCAGCTCCTTATCCGTCAAGATCATTTCCAGAGCTACTTCCACTTCCCAGCCGTCGCCATAATCATATTCCAAGGTCAGTTTTTCGCCTGGATATCCATGGAGGACAGAGCGCATCTTGCAGGCAGAAGCATCAAAAGACTTTTCTCCTTCTTCAGGAAACAGTTCCTCGCAGTCGAGTTCAAACCGCCAGACCCCGTCTTGCGATATAGTGCCGGCACCGGGCAGCGATGGACCCAATCTGGCGTTTTCAAGAACCGGGACTGTAATGCGGAACAGATGGCTGGCCTGCATCTCATACAGGGTCATTAGGATGTATCCCAGGCGGGCTATGGTAATGTTGCCCGGAACTTGAAACCTGCGCCATATCTTCGGCTGGTAGTCATTCAGTTCAGCATAAAACTGATAGATCGGCTGCGATGCCATTCCGTATCCGCCTCCTTGATTTTCTCTTGCCTGAAACGAATTCTTGTTATCCTCGCACCACTCAAGGATAACAATGTTTTTTATCTCTGCTGTGCAATCAATTGATGCAAAAAGAGCTTTATCAAAACCAAGCTGTTTTGCATCATTCAATACATATTCAATACGCTTGCGAAAAGGCGTTATGATTCGAAATCATAGAAATCCTCTTTGTGACGCAATTATAAAAGAACCGTGAAACTTTCGCTTCACGGTTCTTCGTTCGCTGCCCTTCCGGCCACGTTTGGTCCGAGTGGCGAGAGTCGAACTCACGGCCTCTTGAACCCCATTTTATCATCTCTTTGGCACAGGCGAAAGAGCCGGACAAATAGCTCTATATAACGTGATTTTCAAGGAAAGTTTGTTCCACATATTTGGTACGATTTGTGTGTTTTCAATATAAATTCAATACGGCATAATCATCGACTAATGTGGAAATGCAAGGTTCAAATTATACTATTGTCTTGAATGGAAAATAAAGCGACAACAAAAGGCTTATCAGGCTCTCCCTGGTACAAAATGCTGGTGCTTCCGTGAGCGGCTTTGGTATAAAATTGGGGTGCGCTTGTGATGCCGGCTAGTATAAAACCAAGGGGTCTCTGTGATCCCCACCATATCAAACTATGGTGGGCCGATGTGAAGTGAAATCATATGGCCATTATACCATATTGCGCTATGTCAGACAAATGAAGAAAAAGTACAAACAAACCCAAAATTGGTG
>CALWNS010000075.1 GCA_944382805.1 uncultured Gemmiger sp.
TGGCGCTGGTGCCGTCGGTGTTGAACTCGCAGTATTGGTAGGCGCCGGTCTCCTCGTTGTAAAAAAAGTCGATGCGCGCCATCGGCAGCAGCGTGCGCGACGGGTCGGCGCGCAGGATCAGTTCCTCGGTGACCGCGTCAAAACCGAACAGCGCGCGGTAGGCCGCATCGCGGTAATACGCCTGCATGACTTTTGCCAGAATATCGTACAGCACGCGGATATCGGCCGCGAACTGCGCAAAGACGGACGCTGGCAGCAGCTTGGGCATATAGCAGGTGCGCACATACTCGCCATGATGGATGGCGGTGGAGGCTTTCATATAATCCGTGATGGCGTCAAACTCCCGCCGGGTGCGCGGCAGGTCGGCGGCGGCCGCCGCCAGATAGGCCCTGTGCAGGGCTTGCATGTTGCTCATAGGTCGGTTTCCTGCTCTTTGATCGTTTTGCGCCCGGCGACCAGCGCGGCAAACGGTGCCAGCTGGGCGCGGTCTTCGGGCGAAGAAATACGGCTGCGCGCCTGCAAAAGCAGCCAGGTCAGCTCCTGGGCAACGGGGCGGCCGTAGACCCAGGCCCCGTACCCGTCGCGGCAGACCGCCAGCTTGGCGTTGGCGATATCCACCGTGCCCATGCCCGCATAGTGGCGCAGCACGTTTTGCAGCGCCGCCTGGCTGCTGAAGATCGCCTTGATCAACTGGGCATACACCGCGATATACGGCGCGGGCATGCTGTCGGCGCCGCGGATCTCAAGGTAATTCTTTAAGCGCACATCAAAAAAGAACATCGAGAGGATGTGTTCGATCTCGCTTTGCTGCAGCTGCGCGCCGTAGACCTGCTGCGCGGTCTGTTCGCCCACATCCACGGTATGGCCGCCCTGCAATGCCACGATCAGCGGCCGGGTGAGCACCGTCTCGGCATAGCGGGCAAAGCCGAAATCCGGTTCCATCAGGTGGGGCGGCACACCACAGCGGTCGTCGTCGACATCCTGCCAGATGCGCGTGCGCACGCTGTACCCACTGTTGCGGTGGCCCTGGTAATGGGCGGCACTGTCAGTCAACAGCGCCAGCAGCGGCGTCAGCAGGCAGGCGGCGCGCATTTTTTGTACAAAGTCCTGCTCGCTGTAATAGTCTATGGACAGCTGCGTCGAAGCCGTGGCGCGCATCATCTGGATGCCGCCGGCCCCGGTCGTATGGAAATAACGATCCATGGCCTCGTACCGCTGTTTGGGGATCAGGGGCAGGTCCTCGGCCCGGCAGGTGGGGTGGTAGCCCGTATTCCAGGCACGCAGCCCGCGCGCCGCCAGCGCCATATCCATCTGCAGGCGGAACTGGTCATACACCGCCAGCATACGGCGCACATCGCTTTGCGGGGCGATGCTGACCTCCAGCTGGCAGGCCGGTTCCAGCGTGACGCTGTACTGCGCCGCGGTATACCCCATATACAGCCCGTCGATGGTAAGGGACGCATCCTGCGCGTGCTGCATCTGGTGCATAATGCCCTGTACTTCGGCAAAGGCGACGGGTCCCCCGCCCGCATGGGTCAGGAAGTGCTCTGCCTCCAACCCCAGGGTCAGCGGGCCCTGCGGCTTGCAGCCCCGGCGGAAATAGTCGACCAGGGCTTGTTTTTGTTCGTCCAGCTTGGCCATACAGGCGCTCCTGTCAGGGGGCGCGGCCTGTGGCGGCCCCCGCATTGTTTGCAAACATTTTTACAGTCACAGCCATTATACCCCGAAACGCGCGCCGGCGCAACGGGGCAGCAAAAGTTCCCGCCGGCCGCCCGGCGGGAACCTGATGGTTAGGACGCGCCGTCCTGCCCTTGCGGGGCGACGACGGTGACGGAATCTTTGCTGTAATAGGGCGTCAGGCCCCACAGGTCGGGGCCGACATCCACATCGGTGTAAAACAGCAGCCAGGGGCGCTCGTCCGCCGCCAGCGGCGTGATTTCGGCGTTTGGCACCGCCGAATCGTACAGCAGCGCTTCGCGCGCGTCCAGCGCAGCGGCAAAGCGCTGGGCTTCGCCGGTGGCCAGCTCGTAGACGGCTTCCAGGCTGGTAGCAAAGTGGTTGTCCTGCCCTTCTTTGACAGTATGGCTGCCGATGCAGCCGATGCAGACCAGCATAGCCGCCGCCACCCAGGGCACAGCCCGCGCGTGGGCGGCGCACAAACGCTCGGCCCCGGCCAGCGAGTGCCCGCGCACGCGTTCCAGCCAGCCGAAGAGCAGAAACTCCGACACTGCCAGCCCCAGCACAAAGGTCATCCACACAACGTTGAGCAGCCGCCCCGCGCCGATGCCGCCCATGGTGTAGGACGGCAGAAAGATCATGGCCCACATCAGCACAAAGGTGACGGCGGGGCCCGCCCAGGGGCGGCGGAACGCGCGGTCCGGCAGGGCCTGGCTTTGCGCCAGGCGGCGCAGCGGCAGCGCCAGAAGCGCCAACAGGCACAAGAGCGGCACGTCCAGCCAGCGGACCCACTGCATGGCCGCCAGCACAAAGCTTTTGGCCACCGCCTCGGCAAAGCCGGCCTGCGCCAGGCCGCCGGCGCGCACCTGGGTGCCGGGCGCCGTGATATTGATGAGCAGCCCCACCGCCGCGGCAGCC
>CALWNS010000076.1 GCA_944382805.1 uncultured Gemmiger sp.
CAGCGCGGCCAGCGCCGCCCCCAGCGCGCCGGCCCCCAGCGCGCGGCGCGGGCCGGGCAGCGCGCCCAGCGCGCCGGCCCCCAGCGTCAACAGCCAGAACACCAGCAAAAAGCTTTCGCGGTAGGGGAACCAGTTGGGCGCGGCCAGCCCGTGCCAGATAAGGTCCAGCGGCCGCCACCACAGGCTCAGCACCAGCGCGGCCGCCAGCGCGCCGGCCGCCAGCTTTTCCCGCCGCGGGCGGGGGCACACCGCGTACAGCAGCGCCGCCGCCAGGCCCAGCATCCCGCAGTATACGGGCGGCAGGCCGCTTTGTACGTCGGCCCACACAAAGCTGCCGGTAAAGAACTTCTGCGCCAGCTCCCACAGCGGGAACTGCACCCCGCCGGCCAGCCCCTGCCCGCCGCTTTTAACGGCCAGGATCTCCCGCAAGGCGGGCAGCAGCACCACCCCGGCCAGCGCGGCCGCCAGCGCGCCGGCAAACGCCAGCCGCCCGGCCGCCGCCAGCGCCGCGCGCGCGTGCGCACCCTGCGCGGCCAGCCGGGCCGCCAGGTACAAAACGCTGAACAGGCACAGCATATACCCCATGTAAAAGTTGGTCAGGATGGCCGCCGCCAGCGCCAGCACAAACCCCAGGCAGCGCCCGCTGTCCGCCAGGGCGTCCAGCCCGGCCATGGCCAGCGGCAGCAAAATGACCGCGTCCAGCCACAGCACGTTCTGGGCATAGGCCACGGCGTAGCCCATCAGGCCGTAGCACCAGGCCAGCGGCACAAACAGAGCGCACGCCTGCCCCCAGTGCCGCTGCACGTACCAGCAGAACGCCGCCGCAGCCAGTATAAGCTTGAGCGCATACACCACGCAGCACAGCCAGCCGTAGCTTTCCGGCGCAAACAGCAGGTACAGCCAGGCGAACGGGCTGGCAAAATAATAGGCGAACAGCGCAAACGCCCCGCCGCCCGGGCCCATGTCCCCGGCGTACAGCCAGTTGCCGCCGCTGCGCAGCGCCGCGTAAAAGTGGGCGTAAAAGGGGATATACTGGCTGTTCAGGTCCCCCGTCATGACCGAGTTCGGCCCAAACGGCCAGAACCCGCACGCGGCGTACACCGCGCACAGGATCAGCGCCATGCCGCCCGCCGCCGCCCAGGGCAGCCAGCGCCGCGTATTTTTATCTGCAAGCAGCTGTTTCATTCCTTGTTCTCCGTATCGGCGGTGCGGCGCTTTTTTAACAGGCCGGCCCACAGCGCGCCCAGGTCCCAAACGGCGGCCGCCAGGGCCGGGGCCAGCGCCAGCGCGGGGCCGGCCGCGCCGCGCGGCACAAAATACTGCCACAGCGGCAGCGGGGCGTTCACGGTCAGCACGGCCCCCGCGCCCGCGGCCACCGCCACGCCCGCGCCGCCGGCCGGGTCCAGGCGCGCCTGCCCGGTCCCCAGCGGGAACACCAGCAGCACTTCGCCCGCCGCCGTTTCCTGCGCCCACACGCGGCGGCGCAGGCTGGGGGCCTGGCCCGCGCGGCCGTAATACCCTTCGAACCCGGCGGCCGGCGCGGTGGTGGAAAGCCGCACGCTGCGCACCGGCTGGTCCGGCGCCAGCTGCCACTGCGGGTCGCCGCCCGTGGTCACCCAGTTCCCGTTTTGGTCCAGGGCAATGTCCTGCGCCGGCAGTTCGGCCAGCGGCAGCTGCACCGTGCGCAGCCGCCCGGTGGCAAAACCCGCGGCGTCCCACCCGGCGCAGCCCAGGGCGCACAGCGCCCACAAAACCAGCGCCAGCGCGTAGGCAGCCGCCATCTTGTGCCGCGCGGCGCGTTCCAGCCATCGTCTCATGCCGCACCCCCTACGTTGCACACAAACTCATACACCCCGGCGGCTTCGTTGCAGGCATACACCGCCGGGCCGTTCTGGCAGTTTTCCAGCCCACCGGCAAACAGGCCGGCATAGCCCTGCACGAACAGCTCATCGCAGTTCTCGATAAAAATATACCGGCAGCCGCTTTCCTGCAGGTACGCCCACAGTTCCCCGGCGGTATAGGGGTGGTAGTAGATCGTATCCTCCGGCAGCGCGCCGGGCAAGGCAAAGGTGCCGCCGCCGCCCTGGCCCGTCCGCCCGCTGTAGTCCAGGTACCAGGGGTACATTTCGTAGGTGTACAAAAACCAGCGGCTGCCGTCGTCCCCCTGGCTGACAAAAAAGATATGCTCGCCGCGCGGCACCACGGCCTGCACCTCCCGGGCCAGGGCCTGGGTGGCGCGGCGCTCGGCATACACGCCGTCGCCGCCGCCAAAGCAGGTCAGCGTATAGGGCACCCGCAGCCACACCAGCGCCGCCAGCCCGGCCGTCAGCACGGCAAAGCCGGTCTGCACCAGCCCGGCGGGGCGCTCTTCGTCCATGGCGCGCACGGCCAGCGCCGCCGCGGCCAGCAGCCAGCCCAGCAGGTAGGGGTACATATACCGCTCAAAGCCGATCAGCCCGTCCGAAACCTCGCTGCGGAACACATACACATAGGTCAGCCCGATAAAAAAGAAATACGCGGCAAACCCGCCCAGCCCCAGCACCGCAAACACCCCGGCCTGGCGGCGCAGCGCGCGCTCGCGCGTGAACAGGGCGGCGGCCGCCGCCAGGGCAACGGTCAGGCCGGCCGTTACCGCAAAGGGGCCCAGCAGCGTGGTGGTCACGCCGAACAGGTTGCGCACCATGCCGCCCATAACGGCGGTAAACTTTTCCGTGCGGCCAATGCCCAAAAGTTCGCGGCAGCCGGTCAGCACCATCTCCGCCATGCCCATCTGGGCCACGCCGCCCACGTTGGTGGTATCCGCCGTGCTGGCCGCGGCCAGGTAGTACTGCCAGGACAAAAACGAGACCCCGCAGCAGGCGAACAGCCCGGCCGCTTTGGCCAGGGCGGCCCCGGCGGCGCGCGCGCCGCGTTTTTCGGCCAGCGCGCCCAGCACGGCGTCCGCGCCCAGGATGCCCGCCGCCACCAGCGCCATGGCAAAGCCGGTGTCCTTTTGCAGGCACAGGGCGGCCAGCGCCAGCGCGGCCGGCCACAGCCGCCGCCGGCGGTCGGCGTAAGAAACGGCCATCGCCGCGCCGAAGGTCAGCCCCAGCGGAATGTCCGAAAGGGCCGAAGCATACAGGTCGACCGGCCGGCTCACATTGCCGTACAGCGTGAGCAAAAACGGCAGCAGAAAGCCGAACCCCAGCGCAGGCACCACCCGCCGCCAGGCCCCGCGCGGCGCGCCCGCCGTCAGCAGCGCAAAGATCGAAAGCAGCAGCACGTCATACCCGGCCAGCACGCGCCACTCGGCATACGGGCCGAAAAACTGGAAAAAATACCCCAGCACGACCAGCGCCGGGCGGTGGGAACCCACCCAGTCCCAGCCGATCTCGGCATTGACGTACAGCTGCCCGGATTCCTTTACGATCTTGGCCGCCGTGCCCCAAAACGAAAACTCGTCCCAGGTGGTGAACATCGGCTGCCGCCAGGCAAAAAAGCAGAGCAGCGCCGCCGCCAGCACAAAAAAGGCCGCGAACCCCGGCGCGGCCAGCGCCTCCCTGGCCGCTTTGCGCCCGGCGGGGGCCAGCGCCAGCGCGGCGCACACGGCCGCCAGCGCAAACAGCGCCCAGCCGGCCGGCACCAGCACGCCCAGCATCCCGGCGGCCGAAAGCCACAGCATCACCGCGCACAGCGCCGCAAAAGGGGCCGCCGGCGCGGGCAGGCGCGCAAAGCGCGCCGCCGCCAGCGAAAACGCCGCCAGCGCGGCCAGTGAAAGCAAACTGTATAAAAGACCCATCGTTTTATTCTCCCTGCGCCGGGCTGCGGCGCGCATCGTTCCCGGGCAGGCCGCGCCGCAGCGTCAGCGCGCAGCCGGCCAGCCCCGGCAGCACGGCCAGCCAGAACAGCTGCCACAGCCCGGGCAGGTAGCTCGTCCACGGCGGGCGCTCGTTCAGCACAACGGCCTGTATGCGCACCGTTACCCCGGCGGTATCGGCCAGGTCCAGCCGCACGCCCCGGCCGGCCAGCCGCGGCACCGTGTACACCCAGCCCGCGCCGTCCGCCGTGGGGCTGGGCCATACGCGCAGGTGCCGCGTGTAGCCAAAACCGGGCAGGTGGTAGTACAGGTCCTTTTCGCCGCCCTGGCCGGCGTCCGCATACTCGGCCGCCAGCCGCAGCGTGCGCACCGGGGCGCCGGGGGCCAGCAGCAGCTGGGCGTCGCCGGTGGCGCTTACCAGCGTGTCGGGGCCGGTCTGTTCCAGGTTTACCAGCGTGTATTGGCCGCTGTCGGCCAGTGTGATGGTCATGGGCTTGTACACCCCGGCGGCAAAAAGCGCGCAGTCCAGCAAAAAACTGCCCGCAAGCCACAGCGCCAGCGCCAGCGCGCCCAGCGCATACAGCGCGGCGAACGGCCGGCGGCGCGCAAAGCGGATCAAACGGTTCTTGCCCATGGCGCGCACCCCCTTACCCCAGCGCCGCGGCGGGGGCAAAACCCTGCGCCGTGGCGCGGTACAAAACAGGCCCCGCCTGCGCGGCGGCCAGGCCGTCGGTAAACAGCGCCCCGTATGCCTGCACAAAGCCTTCGTCCACGGCGGCGGCCAGCAGCCAGTCGATCTGCTCCCCGGCCAGCAGGGCGGCCAGCTCCCCGGCCGTATAGGCGGCAAAGTAACCGCTGCCCGTATCCTGCGCCGGCGTGCCAAAGGTCGCGCCGCCCTCGCCGTACACAAGCGTGCAGGGCAGCAGCGCCTGGTTATACAGGAACCAGTAAAAGCCCTCGTCCCCCTGGCGGATCAAAAACACGCGCTCGCCGGGGGCGATGTACGCCGCCGCGCGCTGCGCCGCGGCCAGCTCCTGCCGCACCGGGGCATAGGCCCCCTGGTGCACGCCCAGCGCGGTGAACTGCGGCTCGGCCTGCAGGGCGAACACCGCCGCCAGCGCCGCGCCCGCGGCCAGCGCCGCCGCGCGCCCGGCCGCCGGGCGGCGGGCGGTTTGGCAGTTTGCGGCCAGGGCCGCCAGCGCCACCAGCAGCCACCCGGCGTAATAGGAGCT
>CALWNS010000077.1 GCA_944382805.1 uncultured Gemmiger sp.
CCTGTTCGCCGTCGGCCAGTTCCCGGCGGCCGTCGGCCAGTTCCTGCGCGGCGTCCGCCAGTTCGGTCTGCGCTTCCTCCTCGGCCTCGTAGTATTCCGCCCAGCCGTCATCGATCTCCTGCTGCGCTTCCCCGGTCAGTTCCTCGTAGCGCGCATCGCACCGCGCGCCGGCAATGCCCTCCACCGCGCCGGTGACCTTGGCCACCGTGTCCTCGTAAGCGCTGCCAAGGCTGTCCAGTTCGCGCGCGCCGGATACGGTCAGGTATATCTCGGTAAACGCCTCGTAGGAGAAATCCTGCGGCAGTATGTAGAACACGGTCTGCACCACGCCGCTGCCGACGCTGGCGGGTTCCCGCTCAAACGAAAAGTAGGTCGCATCATGCACCGTGCCGACCACCGTGAACTCCGTCACGGCCAGCTTGTCCGCAAGGTCTTCGTTATCTTCGGCCGCCACAAGGATCACATCCCCGATCTCCATCTCGGCGGCCAGGCCGCCGGCCCCCGCCTCCACCACGCACTCGCCGGCGGCCTGCGGCCAGCGCCCTTCGGTCAGCATCAGGCGGTTGACGGTATCCGGGGCTTCCGGGTCGCCCGCCGCGGCCGGCAGGCTGTGTACGCGCGCCACCACGCTGTCGGCGCCGGCGGCCGTGACCTGCAGGTCGGCCGAATACGCCGGCTGCACCGCCTGCACGCCTTCGACCTGCCGCAGGGCCGACACATCGTCCTCGGTCAGGCCCAGGGTCCCGATCACGCGCAGGTCGTACAGGTTCTGATCGTCCAGGTAAGTCTCCACCGAAAGGCTCATATCCGGCGTGGAGGACATCAAACCGGCCAAAAAGCCAACGCCCAGCGCCACGATGGCAAAAATGGCAAAGAAACGCCCCCGGCTGCTGGCCAGGGTGCGCCGTATATTCTTCTGGTACGTCCTGTTCATTTACCACTCGATCCTTTCGACCGGGGTCGGTTCGGGGTTGCGCTGCATATCGACCACCCGCCCGCTGTTGATGCGGATCACGCGGTCCGCCATGGCGGCCAGGGCGCTGTTGTGGGTGATCACGATGACGGTACGGCCCTTTTCCCGGCAGGTGGCCTGCAGCAGAGCCAGCACCTGCTTGCCGGTTTTATAGTCCAGCGCGCCGGTCGGTTCATCACACAGCAGGATCTTGGGGTTTTTGGCCAGTGCGCGGGCAATGGACACGCGCTGCTGTTCGCCGCCCGAAAGCTGCGCCGGGAAATTGTTGCGCCGGTGTTCCAGGCCGACTTCCTGCAGGACCAGGTCTGCGTCCAGCGGGTCGCGGCAGATCTCGGAGGCCAGCTCCACGTTTTCGCGCGCGGTCAGGTTCTGTACAAGGTTATAAAACTGGAACACAAAGCCGACGTCATAGCGGCGGTACTGGGTCAGGCGCTTGGCGTCGAACCCGCTGACCTCCTGCCCGTCCAGAAAGATGCGGCCCTCGTCGCAGGTATCCATGCCGCCCAGCATATTCAGCACCGTAGTCTTGCCCGCGCCGGAGGGGCCCAGGATCACGCAGAACTCCCCTTTTTCGATCTCGAAGCTGACATGGTCTGCCGCCGCGATGCGGGTGTCCCCCATCTGGTAATACTTGCAGACATTGTCAAACAAAACAAACGGCTGTCTTTCCATGGCAACCTCCTTGAAATCTTTAACGCACGTCTAGTATACCATAGAATTGGGAACAAACAATAAAATTCCGTTAAACTTTTGTGAATTCATCCGCTGTCCGCGGCGGCGTCGTAGCGGCCGGTCGTATCCAGCGTGACGGCGGAGCCTTTGCGCGCCACGGTGCCGGCGGCCGGGTACTGGCTCTGCACCCGTTCCTGCGTTCCCACCACAGCGCTTTCAAAGCCGTATTCCCGCAGTTTCTGCCCGGCCGCCCGGGCGCGCCAGCCGGTCACGTCCGGCACTTCGGCAAAAAGCGCCTGCTGTTCCTCCTCGGTATAGTCCGGCTCGATTCCCAGGTAAGGCAGCGCCTGGCGCAGCACCTGGGCGCACACCGGGCCGGACAGCGCGCCGCCGCTGGTGGTCCAGCTGTGCGGTTCGTCCAAACAGACGAGCACGGCCAGGCGCGGTTCCTCTATGGGCGCAACGGCCACATAGCTGGCGATGCGGGCCGCGGGGTCGTCGCTGTCCAGCTTCTGGCTGGTGCCGGTCTTGCCGCCGATGCGGTAGCCGGCCACAGCGCCGTTTTTGCCGGTACCGTCGGTCACCACGCCCTCCATCATGGCGCGCATGGCGGCAGACGTTTCTTCCGAAATGACCCGCCGCCTGACCACCGGTTCCGCCGTATACACGGCCTGGCCGTCCGCATCGGTGATGCCGGCCACCACATAGGGCTGCAGCAGCCGCCCGCCGTTGACCACCGCCGCCACGGCGGTAAGCATTTGCAGGTAGCTGACCTTGCTGCTCTGGCCAAACGAACACCTGGCCAGTTCGACCGGCCCCATGGCGTCGGCCGTATAATATTCGCTGCGCTTGATCTCGCCGGGCAGGTCGATGCCGGTGGCCTCCCGCAGGCCGAAAGCGGCGAAGTAATCGCAGAACGCCTGTTTGCCCAACCGCGCGCCCACCTGGATAAAGCACGGGTTGCAGGAGGCCGCCAGCCCCTGGGCCAGCGTCTCGCTGCCATGCACGTGGCCGTTGGCGCAGCGGAAGCGGGTGCCGGCCACATTGATCTTGCCCGCGCAGACAAAGGTGGAATCCGGCGTGACCGCGCCGGTATCCAGCGCCGCGGCGCAGGTAATGAGCTTAAACACGCTGCCCGGCTCGTACAGATCGCTGATGGCTTTGTTGCGCCACTGGGCCTGCTGGGCCGCTTGCAGCGCATCGGTGCGCGCCTGCCCGCTCAGGGCGTCCACTTCGGCGCGCAGTTCCTCGTCCACGATCTGCCGCGGCGTGTTGGGGTCGTAGTCCGGCTGGGTGGTCATGGCCAAAACAGCGCCGGTCTGCACATCCATCACGATGCCGACCGCCCGCGCCGCCACATTATGTTCGCTCACGGCCGCCGCCACCGCGCTTTCCAGCATATGCTGGATATTGGCGTCGATGGTCAGGGTCAGGCTGCTGCCGGGCACGGCTTCGACCAATGTGCTGTAATGCGCCGGCATATCGTAGCCCCAGGCGTTTTTGGCGGTCAGCACACGGCCGTTTTGCCCGGTCAGGACCTCGTCGTATTCCAGTTCCAGCCCCCACAGGCCGGCGTTGTCCACATCGGTAAAGCCCAGCAGGCTGCCCATAAAGTTCCCCTGCGGGTACACGCGGCGGGTATCCTGGCGGATCCGGATCCCTTCGGCCCCGTTTTCCTGGCACCATGCGCGCACCGCATCGGCGGTTTCGCGGTCCACGCGGCGGCGCAAAAGGCAGTCGTTGGAGCTGCGCTGGCTGAGCAGTTCGAGCACTTCGGCTTCTTCCAGTTCCAAAATCTCGCTCAGCGCGGCGGCCGCCGGGGCCACCAGGGCGTCGTCCAGTTCCCGCGGGGCCGCGCGGATGGTCCAGCAGGTCTCGCTGGCCGCCAGCAGGGTGCCGTCGGCGGAATAAATCTCGCCCCGCGGCGCGGGGATAACGGTATCCCGCAGCTGCTGGTCGGCCGCGCGGGCCGCATACCCGCCGGGGTCCAGCAGCTGCAAAACGAACAGCCGGGCCAGCAGCCCGCCAAAGCACACGGCGGCCACCGCCGCGGCAAACGCCCGCGTGCGCGCCCGGATATGCCGGTCCAGCGCCGGCACCACCGGCCGGCGCGCCGCGCCGCCTTTTTCCCGTCTGCGCCCTGCCATTGCACCGCCCCCCTTGGGCCCAGCTTATGCGCCAGGGGCGGGGCGGTATGCCGGCGGCGAACGCTCACAGAACCACCATGCGGCCGTTCGGATAGGTTCCGTCCCAGCCGCAGGGCAAAAAGCCCTCGCTATAAACGGTGAGCAAGTCTTCATAAAACGGGGAGCCGACGATTTTCCGGTAGCTCAACACGACCGCCATATTGATTGCATCGAATTTGACTTCTTCGTTCACGCACGCCGGCAGTTTTAGCCGCTCTGTGCTGCGCCGTATCGCGGGTTCGACCTGCGGCAGGACTTTGCCGCGCACCTGGCGCACCAGGGGGTTCCAATACGGGTTAAACGCCTCTTTGGCATGGAGCGCCAAATAGCTCGTCACATCGCCCCTTGCTTCCAATTTGACATTTTCCCAAGCATTCCCTGCCGCTTTTGAAAACGATCCGCCGCCAGGCGCGCGAACGCACTGTATCGTTGGCGCCGCGCACGGATCCCCGCAGTTTTGCAGCCACCGGACCCGCAGGATCCGGTCGATCACATTCTGGTCAAGCACCATACGCCCCGCCCTCTTTCTTGCGCATCCGTCCCCTGCCGCGTCAAACGCCCGGCGCGTTGAACACATACCGGTCCAGCCGGTCGAACGCTTCCCGCACGCGGGAAAGCGGCAGGGCCAGGTTCATGCGCAGCGCACAGGGGCCGTGGAACATACGGCCGTCCTGCACCGCCACGCCCACATCCCAGCAGGTTTTTTCCACTTCATCGATGGTCTTGCCGTGCGCTTTGCACCATTCGCTGCAATCCACAAACAGCATATAGGTGCCCTGCGGCTTGCCGCACTGCACGCCGGGGAAACGGTCGGCAATATACGCGCAGGCATAGTCTACATTGGCGGAAAGCACACCGCACAGTTCGTCCACCCAGGCCGCGCCGGTGTCGCTGTAACCGCCGATCAGCGCGTGCATCGAAAGCACGTTCATCGAATTGTAGTGCGATTTGGACGCCTGCGCCGCGATGCGGTCGCGCAGGTAGGTATCATAAATAATGTGGTAGCTGCCCACAAGGCCCGCCAGGTTAAAGGTCTTGCTGGGCGCATACAGCGCCACCGTGCGGCGGCGGGCGTCCCCGCTGACGCTTTGGGTCGGGATATGCTTGTGGCCAAAGAGAAGCAAATCGGACCAGATCTCGTCCGAAACGACCAGGCAGTCGTTGGCCTTATAAACCTCCATGGCCCGCTCGATCTCCCAGCGTTCCCACACACGGCCGCAGGGGTTGTGCGGGCTGCAGAAAACGGCCACATGGATGTGGTTTTCTTTCAATTTGCGGTCCATATCCTCAAAATCCATGCGCCAGACCCCCTGTTCATCCTGCCGCAGCGGGGTATGTACGATCTTAAAGCCGTTGTTGGTGATGCAGTTCGTAAAGCCGATGTAGGTAGGGCTGTGCAGCAGCACGGGGTCTCCCGGCGCGGCAAAGGCCGTCAGCGCGCTGATCACGCCGCCCAGCACGCCGTTCTCGTAGCCGATGTGCGCAGGTTCCAGGCCGTCTACCCCGTTGCGCCGGCGCTGCCAGTCGATAATGGCGTTGTAATACGCCGGCGTGGGGGCAAAGTAACCGTAGGCCGGGTGTTCGGCGCGGCGGATGATGGCCTGTGGGATGGAGGGCGCCGTGGGGAAATTCATATCCGCCACCCACATGGGGATCACATCAAAGCCCGGTTTGGGCGGCGCGGGCGCAAAGCCGTGGCCCAGCCCGTCCACCGCGATGGCGTCCTTGCCGTGGCGATCCATGATAGAAGTAAAATCAAATGCCATGATCGTTTGGCTCCTTTCCGTTTTTCCGGCTTATATTGGTCTGCGGCAGGGCGTGCGCCGCCCTGCCCCTTTACCGTTTATTATGGCACAGTTCCCGCAAAAAGGGAATCCCCCTGTTTGATTTTGGCCGTTTTGCGCGCCGGTATATTGACAGCGTTTTTTAAACGACCTATAATAGCGTGGCATGAACGCATCTTTCCCGCTCACGCGCACAAAATCGGTATAGGAAGTGCAGAAACATGACGGCAACCGCACAAAGTCAGCCGCTGTTCAGCCGGCAGAAACTGACCTCTCTGATCCTGCCCATGCTGCTGGAACAGATCCTGAGCGTGACCATGGGCATGGCCGATACGCTGATGGTCTCCGGCGTGGGGGAAGCGGCTGTCTCCAGCGTAAGTTTGGTGGACAGCATCAACGTGCTCATCATCCAGATCCTGGCCGCCCTGGCCACGGGCGGCGCCGTCATCGGCAGCCAGTACCTGGGCCGGCGCGATGCGGAAAACGCCCGCCGCAGCGCCGCCCAGCTGTACACCGTGCTGGCCGTGAGCACCGTGACCGTGATGGTGCTGACGCTCTGCTTCTGCCGGCCCATTCTGCGCGGCGTGTTCGGGCGCATAGACGACGATGTGATGTTTTACGCCGAGCAGTACCTGATCGTAAGCGCTATTTCTTACCCGTTCATCGGCGCGTACAACGCCGGCGCGGCGCTGTTCCGCGCCCAGGGCAACAGCCGGATCAGTATGCTGGCCAGCCTGGTGATGAACATCATCAACATCTGCGGCAATGCGCTGCTGATCTACGGGTTCAAAATGGGCGTGCTGGGCGCGGCCATCGCCACGCTGGTGGGCCGCATTTTTGCCGCCGTTTGGGTGTTTTGGCAGCAACAGCAGTTCGAAAACCCGCTGCGCATCGGCAGCTGGCAAGAAATGCTGCCGGAAAAAGAAATGATCCTGCGCATTTTGGGCATCGGCATCCCTTCGGGGCTGGAAAACGGTATGTTCCAGATCGGCAAGCTGTGCGTGAGCAGCCTGACCTCCACCCTGGGCACTTCGGCCATTGCCGCCAACGCGGTGGCCGGTTCCATCACCAGCCTGGCCAACATCCCCGGCAACACCATGAGCCTGGCCATGATCCCGGTGGTCGGCCAATGCCTGGGCGCAGGCGAAAAAAAGCAGGCCCGGCGCTATGCGCTGCTGCTGCTTGGCATCGCCGTGGCCGGTTTGGCCGTGACCAACATTTCCATGTTCCTGGCTGCGCCGCTGCTCTGCGCGCTGTTCAGCCTGACGGCGGAAGCCACCGCCATGTGCGTGCAGGTACTGCGCTGGTTCGCCGTGTTCAGCAGCTTTTTCTGGGCGCTGAGCTTTACGCTGCCCAACGCCCTGCGCGCAGGCGGCGACGCCAAGTTCACGATGGGCGTGAGCATTGTAAGTATGTGGCTGTTCCGCGTGATGCTGTGCTATTATTTTGTGGGTCAGCTGCACCTGGGCCTGCTGGGCGTATGGCTGGGTATGTTTATCGACTGGATCTGCCGCGGCGCGCTGTTCCTGGCCCGCTTTTGGCGCGGCAAATGGATGGAACACAAGGTGATCTGACCCGCCCGGAACTATAAAAAGCGGCGTGCCGCAGAGTCAAAATGCTCTGCGGCACGCCGCTTTTTGCCGCGCTTGCGCGGCGGTCTCCATTTTACTGATTGCCGAAAGCCTTGCGCGCAAACTCGATCGCATTGCGCACGTCACCGGCCGTACCGCCCTCACGGCAGAGATTCAGGCTGGTGAGCAGGCTGGCCAGAACGGTTCTGGACATGGCGCACCTCTCCTTTCAGGGCAAATCATGCAGACTGGATGGCTCCAGAATGTTTTCACTGATGCATCGCGCGGACGACGCTTTCCAGGTCGTGCTCGTCATCGCAGACGATCTTCACGGGATGACTGTAATCCAGGCACATCATGCCGAGAATGCTCTTTGCGTCGGCGATGCTGCCCTTCATGTCATGCACGCCGACCTCATTGTAGCATTTGGCAGCGGCAGACACGATCCCCTGAACTTCAGCGAAGTTGGAAACCTTGACTTGTCTTACCATAATTAAGACCTCCATACATATCCCAGGCGCCGGCCCATTCCGGCGCCGGTAAAGCAGCGGCGCGTCATGGCGCCTGCCCTGCCTTACAGCCGATATTATAGCACGCGGCCGATTTTTTTAGTCAACCTGCTGCGTTTTTGGCTCAAATATTCTGCAACCTGCACAAAAGGCCGGGTGCTTGCCCCGGCCTTTTGTCCCTTTTGACCCTGATTTGCCGCCCTTGTAAAAAGCGTTTCATAACTTTATCGTTTTTTGAGGCGCATTTTTTAGGTCACAGCCCGCTATATCCGCCATTTTCCCGGTTTTTACGCATTTTTTACCCAAAAGCAGCACTTTGCCGGGCGGACGCGCGCCCGGTTCAGGAAAGCGGACGCGCGTTTTCCGGCTGGGGCACGCCCTTCATGGTCAGCGCAATGCGCTTGCGGGCCGTGTCCACCTCCAGCACCTTGACGCGCACGACCTGGCCGACCTGCAGCACGTCGCGCGGGTGCTTGACAAAGCGGTCCGCGATCTGGGAAATATGCACCAGCCCGTCCTGGTGTACGCCGATATCCACAAACGCGCCGAAATCAATGACGTTGCGTACGGTGCCGGTCAGCTCCATGCCGGGCTTAAGGTCCTCCATGCCCATCACGTCGGTGCGCAGCAGCGGTTTGGGCAGGCTGTCGCGCACATCGCGGCCCGGGCGGCAAAGTTCGGCCACGATGTCCTCAAGCGTCGGGCGGCCGATGCCCAGGGTCTCGCACAGCGCCTGCGCCCCCTGG
This sequence comes from uncultured Gemmiger sp., assembly GCA_944382805.1. Lineage (GTDB taxonomy): Bacteria > Bacillota > Clostridia > Oscillospirales > Ruminococcaceae > Gemmiger. The sequence goes on from CALWNS010000077.1 coordinate 8,442, forward strand.
GCCTTGACGCGCGCCGGCAGCTGCTGCAGCCCGGCCCCGCCGATCTCGCCGGGGGTATAGCCGCAGGCTTTGAGCAGGCCGCGGGCCGCGGCATAGCTTTCGGGGTGGACGGCGGTCGCATCCAGCGGGTCGGCCGCGCCGGGCAGGCGCAGGAAGCCCGCGCACTGTTCGAACGCTTTCGGCCCAAGGCCCTTGACCTTTTTCAGCTGCGCGCGGGAGGTAAAAGCGCCCTCGGTCTCGCGCCGGGCCACGATGTTTTTGGCCGTAGCCGCCGTGATGCCGGCCACACGGCGCAGCAGCGGCGCGGAGGCCGTGTTCAGGTCCACGCCCACCGAGTTGACGCAGTCCTCCACCACGCCGTCCAGCGTTTCGCTCAGCCGCTTTTGCGGCATATCGTGCTGGTACTGCCCCACGCCGATGGCCTTGGGGTCGATCTTGACCAGTTCGGCCAGCGGGTCCTGCAGGCGGCGGGCGATGGACACCGCGCTGCGCAGGTTGACATCGTACTGCGGGAATTCTTCGGCCGCCAGCTTGGAGGCCGAGTATACGCTGGCGCCGGCTTCGCTGACCACCATGTATTGCAGGTGCAGCCCTTTCTCGGCCGCCAGTTCGCGGATGACCCCGGCGGCAAACAGTTCGGTCTCGCGCCCGGCCGTGCCGTTGCCGATGGCCATCAGCTCCACATGGTGGCGCAGCACCATGGCCTTGACCTGCGCTTTGGCCTGGTCCACGCGCTTGAACTCCGGCACGGGATAGACCACGCCGGTATCCAGCACCTTGCCGGTGGCGTCGACCACGGCGATCTTGCAGCCCATGCGGTAGCCGGGGTCCAGCCCCATGACCACTTTGCCGGGGATGGGCGGCTGCAGCAGCAGCTGGCGCAGGTTTTCGCCAAAAACGGCGATGGCGCCCTCGGCCGCCGCCGCGGTCAGCTCGCCGCGCAGTTCGTTTTCCAGGCTGGGGTGGATCAGGCGGGCGTAGGCGTCCCGGGCGGCCGCTTCCACCAGCAGGGCGCTGGCGCCGCCCGTCTTTTTGCGGGCGAACATCCACACCGTGATCGCGGCGGCGCGTTCGGCGTCCACGCTGATGCCGACTTTCAGGTATCCCTCCCGCTCGCCGCGGTCCAGGGCCAGCACCCGGTGGCCGGGCAGCTTGGCCAGCGGTTCGGCATAGTCGTAATAGGGGCGGTAAACGCTGTCCTCCTGCTTGGCGGCCGTGCTGCGGATCTGGCCAAAGGCGCGGTAAAAGCGGCGCAGCTCGGCGCGGCAGCGCGCATCGTCCGAGATCGTTTCGGCTATGATGTCCTGTGCGCCGGCCAGGGTGGCGGCCGCGTCGGGCACTTCTTCGCCGCAATGATCGGCCGCCGCGGCCTGCGGGTCAAAGGACGCCTGCTGGCGCAGGATGGCGTCGGCCAGCGGCTGCAGGCCGCGGGCGCGCGCCACGCTGGCGCGGGTCTTGCGCTTGGGCTTGTACGGGCGGTAGATGTCCTCGACTTCGGCCAGCGTTTTGGCCGCGGCCAGCGCCCGGCGCAGTTCCTCGTTCATGGAGCCCTGTTCGGTGATGGAGTTTTCCACCTCGCCCTTGCGTTTATCCAGCCCGCGCAGGTACTCGAGCCGGTCGGCCAAAGAGCGCAGCGCCTGGTCGTCCATGGAGCCGGTGGCCTCCTTGCGGTAGCGCGCGATAAAGGGGATCGTGTTGCCGGCGTCGATCAGATCGATGGCGCCCTGCACGTTCTGTGCCGGCAGCGAAAGTTCCTGGCTGAGCTGTTGTGCGTACTGGTTCATATGGTTTCCCTCGTTTCTTTTTGTTCTTTCCCCTGCCGCCTGCGCCGGCCGCGGTACAGCCAAACGCCGTAGCCGGCATAGACCGCCCAGGCGCAGGCGGTGACCGCCGCCGACAGGCGCAGCCCCGGCGTGCGGTAGGTAAAGGTGATCTGCGCCGTACCGGCCGGCACCGCCACGGCCATCAGGCCGTTGTCCGCCGGGAGGATCTCGGCTTCCCGGCCGTTGACCGTGGCCGTAAAGCCGTCGTCATACGGCACGGTGAACAGCACAAGGCCGGCCTGCGTGCGCTCGGTCCGGGCGGTAAAGCCGGTCCGTGTCGCCGTAAACTCGGCGGCTGCCGTGCTGCGCAGCGCGGCGCAGTCGGCTGCGTAGTCGGCCCGGCCGCACGCTTCCAGCGCCGCCTGCGGCAGCGGCTGCAGGCCCAGGGGTTCCGCCTGTTCCCGCGGCAGGACAACGGACTTGAGCAGTACGGCGGCGCGGTCCTCCTCCGGGACGGACTCGAACTGTTCCGGCGTCAGGTAATATTCGTAAGCAAGGCCCATGGGGACCCAGTTTTCGTTTTCGTACAGGACGTAGTGTTCCGTCTCGGCGGCCCGCGTCCAGCCCGGCAGGCCCTCCGCCTCCCAGTTTTCGGTCTCGTCCCGCGGCACCAGCGTATAGCGCACGCTGAGCAGCCCGCGCAGCGCATAGAGTTCGGGGTCCGGCTTGGAATTCACGTCCCGCGTAACGCCCACCGCGGGGTAAAATTCCAAAATATGCGGCGCCACGGTGGAGTGGAAGCAGTTGATGCAGCTGCGGTCCAGCCAGACGCCCATATTGTTGTAACATTCATAGGCGTCCAGGCGGTAAAACCCGTCCTGCGGCAGCACGGCCTGCAGTTCCTCCACCGCGCCCCAGGTGTTTTCGGCATAGTGCAGGTCGTTGTACCATTGAGCGTATTTGGCGATGGACAGGTGCAGGTTGCCGTACAGGAAGATAAAGGCGCAGAGCGTCACCAGCAGGCGGCGGGCCGCGCCCTGCGGCTGTTGGCGCGCGCGGCGCAGCCACCGGCCAAACGCCCAGATCCCCAGGAACGTGACCGCGAACAGCGCCCAGAAGCGCAGCTGGTTATCGACCACGCCCAGCACCAGTTCGCCGTCCTCGCTGCGGCGGGGCACCAGCGCAAACGCCGCCGCGCCGGCCGTGACAAGCGCCACGGTGCACAGCGCGCGCCGCACTTCAGTACGGCGCAGGCTTTCGCGCCGCAGCGCCATGCAGGTCGCGGCGCACAGCACCAGCACCGGCATATAATACCAGCGGGCGTAGTAACTGGAGTTCAGCGCATAGAACAGGCTGTTCAGCACCGGCACAAACGCGCAGAGCACGCAGGCCTTGAGCAGCCGGGCAAACGGGTGCCGCCGCCATACGCGGCAGAATGCCAGGCCGCCCGCCAGGCCCACGGCCGGCAGGTAGGCCGAAAGGCTGGTCCATTTGGTCACGCCCTCGCTGAACAGGTCGGTCAGGTAGGGCGCGTCCGGCATCAGGAAGGCGCTGAAAAGGATGGCCAGGTACTGCTGCGCCTTGCCGTAAACCAGGTAGCCGTAGCCGTCGAACGGGTCGATGGTGCGGGGGTTCTGCAGGAGCGAAAGCCCCGCCGGGATCAGCAGCAGGCAGCCGGCCGCGCAGCCCAGCGCCGTTTCGAACGCCAGGCGGCCGAACAGCCGCGGCGTCAGGCGGCAGGCCCGGCCCGCGCACAGGCAGGCGAAGTACAGCAGCAAAAACACCGCCTGCCCGGCAAAAAAGAAGTAGTTGGTCAGCAGGTTGAGCGTGACCCAAAACGGGAAGCGGCCGCGCCGGCCGTCCAGCACGGCGTCGTCCAGCGCCGCCAGCATATAGGGGAACAGCGCGGCGCTGTCCAAAAAGAAATAGAAAAACACGTTATAGAGATTATACCCGCAGAACGCGTACAGCACGGCCCCCACCATGCTCCAGTCCTCGTTTTTGACCCAGCGGCGCAGCCAAAGGTAGGCCCCGCCGCCGGCCACCGCGAACTTTAAGCAGAGCATGGGGACCATGGCGAACGGCATCCAGCGCGCGGGCACCCAGATCGTCAGCCAGAAAAACGGCGACCCCAGGCAGTAGTACGAATAAGCGTTGACAAAGCCGCTGCCCAGGTCCGTGGCCCAGCTGAAGGTGCCGCCCTGCTTGACAAACGCATTGGCATAGGCGTAAAACGGGATCATCTGGTCGTTGAAATCGCCCGCATAGTGGAAGAACGATCCCGCCACGCCGTCAATGATGCAGTGCGCCAAAAACAGCGTAGCCGCCAGCGCCAGGCAGAGCAAGAACACCTGCCCGTAGCGGCTGCGCCGCGCCGAAGGGAGCTTTGTCAAAGTCATGTTCCTGCCCCTTTCCCCTTTTGGCGGAAATAAAATCCGCGCAAATGATTTCCCCGCGGCGGGGAATGTGGTATACTGGTAAGCAAAGCAACCCAGAACGCGCCTGCCCGGCCCCGTCCGCAGGCCCGCACAGGAGGAAAAATATGGAGACCTTCCCGTTCAGCGCCCTGCTGGGCCGGATGAAATACATCACGCGCTGGAGCCTGATGCGCAGCGGCCGCCCGGAGACCTTGAGCGAACACACGGCCGACACGGCCCTGATCGCCCATATGCTGTGCCTGATCGCGCAGCGCTGCACCGGCACCGGGGGCAGCGTGCGCCCCGACACGGTGGCCACCGCCGCGCTGTACCACGACGGCCCGGAGATCCTGACCGGCGATATGCCCACGCCGGTCAAATACAAAAACGATGCGCTGCGCACCGCCTACAAAGCGGTGGAAGCCCAGAGCGCGCGCACCATCGCCAGCCTGCTGCCGCCGGAACTGGCCGATATAGGGGAAGTGTACCTGACCGGCGCGGTGCTGAACGAGGCGGAGCGCACGCTGCTGAAAGCGGCGGACCGGCTTTCGGCGCTGATCAAGTGCATGGAGGAATGCCAGGCCGGCAACCGGGAATTTGAGGCGGCGCTTTCCCAGCAGCGCCAGGCGCTGGAGGAGATGCACTGCCCGGAAGCCGATTATTTTATGCGGCATATGCTCCCCTGCTACACGCAAAACCTGGACGAGTTGACCCGCGGCCGGTTCTGAGCGGCGTTATTCGTTGCAGCGGAATACCGCATCGATGAGCACATCGACATCGGTAAAATGCGTCAGCCGGGCGCAGGCGCGGCGCAGCGCCGCCGCCCCGCGCAGGCCTTTCATATAATGCATGGCCTGGCTGCGGGCCTGCGGCATGGCCGCCCACTCGCCTTTCTCTTCGCACATTTCATAGATCTGCCGGCGCAGCGCGGCCATGCGCTGGTTCAGGCTCGGCGGCGGCGGAACGGGCCGGCCGGCCAGCGCCGCATTGACCCGATCGAACAGCCAGGGGTCGCCCAGCGCGCCGCGGCCGATCATCACGCCGTCGCAGCCGGTGCGCTCGACAGCCTCCAGCGCGCGTTCCGGGCTGGTGATGTCGCCGTTGGCGAACACCGGGATGCCGACTGCCCGCTTGACGGCGGCCACCGCCGCCCAATCGACGGGCGGGATGTACATCTGCTCGCGCGTGCGGCCGTGGACCACGATCAGGTCGGCGCCGTTTTGCTCGCACTGGCGGGCAACCTCCGGCCCGGTCTTGTGTTCATCGTCCCAGCCGGTGCGCATCTTGACGGTCAGGGGCACCCCTTCGCCCAGGGCGGCGCGGGCGGCGCGCACCATCGCGCCGCACAGCGCCGGGTCCAGCATCAGCTTGCTGCCGGCGCCGCCGCCCGTGATCTTGGGCGCGGGGCAGCCCATGTTCAGGTCCAGCAGGTCAAAGCGGATCTTTTTCTCCCGCAGGAGGGCAATGGCCTGCCCCAGCAGTTCCGGTTCGCAGCCGAACAGCTGCACGGCATACAGCCCGTGCGGGTCTTTGTCCCGCAGCAGCGCCAGGCTTTTGCGGTCGCCAAAGGTGATGGCTTTGGCGCTGGCCATCTCGCTGACGGTCCAGGCGGCGCCGTGGTCCGCCATCAGGCGGCGGCAGGCGGCATCGCTCAAGCCGGCCATGGGGGCGAAAGCCGCCCCGGCGGGGATCGTTAGGCTGCGCAACTGCATGGGGGTAACCTCTTTCTTTGGCAAATACGGTCGGGACCGGGCCGGGAGAGCTTCCCGGCCTGAACATTGTAACACATTCGCCACCGGGACGCAATTTGTGTTATACTGTCTTTAGGAAATTTTACAACGGAGGAACATCCATGAAACTGTTGGTACTGGACGGCAACAGCCTGCTGAACCGCGCGTTTTTTGGCATCCGGGTGCTGACCACCAAGGACGGCCGCTATACGAACGCGATTTTCGGCTTTCAGAATATCCTGCTCAGCCTGCTCGCGAACCACGCGCCGGACGCCGTGGCCGTGGCCTGGGACGAGCGCGCCCCCACCTTCCGCCATAAAGCCTACGACGGCTACAAGGCCACCCGCCGCGGTATGCCGGAGGAACTGGCCCAGCAGCTGCCGGTGGTAAAAGAACTGCTGGACGACCTGGGCTTTGTGCAGGTCAGCTGCGCCGGGTGGGAGGCCGACGACATTTTGGGCACGCTGGCCGCCGCCTGCGCGCAGGCCGGCGGCACCACCCTGCTGGCCACCGGCGACCGCGACAGCCTGCAGCTGGCGGACGCCAGCACCACCGTGCTGCTGGCCACCAACCGCGAAACGCTGACCATGGACCCGGCCGCCATCCGCGAAAAATACGGCGTGGAACCGGCGCAGCTCATCGAGGTCAAAAGCCTGATGGGCGATGCTTCCGACAATATTCCCGGCGTGCCGGGCATTGGCGAAAAGACCGCACTGGCTCTGGTGCAGAAGTTCGGCAGCCTGCAGGGGGTATACGACCACCTGGACGACCCCGCCATCAAGCCAAAGCAGCGCGAAAACCTGGCCGCCAACCGGGAACAGGCCGAACTTTCCCGTATGCTGGGCACCATCCGGCGCGACGCGCCGATCACGACCGCCCCCGAAGCCTACCGCCGCCGCCCCGGCGCGCCGGCCGCCGCGGCCAAGCTGCTGGCCGGCCTGGAGATGCATAAACTGGCCGCCCGCTGGGCGCTGGACGAAACGCCGCAGCCCGCTGCCGCCGGGCCGGCCCGGGCGGAAGTTGTTCCGCAGCCGCTGCCCCAAGAACTTGGCGGGCGGCTGTATATCGCGCGCAGCCCGGCCCCTGCCAAGGGCGAGGCCGGGCGCTGGTACGCCGTGCAGGGGCAGCAGGTATACTGGCTGGACGAGCAGGCCCTGCCCGCTTTGCTGGACGGCGCCGCCGAGCTGTGGGTTTTCGACTCAAAGCCGCTGTACCGCCTGGCGCTGGAGGCCGGCGGGCTGGGGCAGAGCATCCGGTTTGACGGCAAGCTGGCCGCCTACCTGCTGAACCCTTCGGCCAGCGATTACCAGGTCGCCCCCCTGGCGGCCGAGTACGGCGCGGCGCCGCAGTTCACTTGCGAAGCCTGCCCGGAGGCCGGCGTGCTGGCCGGCGTGTGCGATACGCTGGCCGCCCGCCTGGACGAACAGGGCCAGCACCAGCTGCTGGCCGAAATGGAGCTGCCGCTGGCGCGGGTGCTGGCGGACATGGAGCGCATCGGGTTTGCCGTAGACGCCGAGGGCATCCGCCGGTTCGGGGATACCCTGCGCGGCGAGCTGGACGGCATTTTGCAGCGCATTTATGCGGCCGTGGGGTACGAGTTCAACCTGAACAGCCCGCAGCAGCTGGGCGAAGCGCTGTTTGACAAACTGGGCCTGCCGCCGCGCAGAAAGACCAAGCGCGGCTACTCCACCGACGCCGAAACGCTGGAAAGCCTGCGCCCTTACAGCGAAGTGGTGGACGACATCCTGAAATACCGCACCTATGCCAAGCTGCTTTCGACCTATGTGGACGGGCTGCTGAAAACGCTGGGGCCGGACGGGCGCATCCATTCCACCTTTATCCAGACCGAAGCGCGCACCGGGCGCATCAGTTCGTCCGAACCGAATTTGCAGAACATCCCCATCCGCACCGAGCTGGGCAGCCGCCTGCGCGGGTACTTTGTGGCCGGCGAAGGGCACACGCTGGTAGACGCCGACTATTCCCAGATCGAACTGCGCATATTGGCGCACATCACCGGGGACGAGGCCATGCGGCACGCTTTTGCCAGCGGGGCGGACATCCACCGTTCGACCGCGGCCAAGATCTACCACCTGCCGGAGCAGGCCGTCACCCACGAGCTGCGCAGCGCGGCCAAGGCGATCAATTTCGGCGTCATGTACGGCAAGGGCGCGTTCTCGCTGAGCCGGGACCTGAACGTGCCGGTCAAAGAGGCGGAGGCGTTCTTAAAGACCTACCTGGACACCTTCCCCAAAGTGGACGCCTATATGAAGGACTGCATCGCCCACGCCAAGGAAAAGGGGTATGTAGAGACGCTGTTCGGCCGCCGGCGCCCGCTGCCCGAACTGGCCAGCTCCAATTTCCAGGTGCGTGCTTCCGGCGAGCGGATGGCGCGCAATACGCCGATCCAGGGCACCGCGGCCGACATCATCAAGCTGGCCATGGTCCACGTGTGGCAGCGCCTGCGCCGGGAGGGGCTGCAGGCCCGCCTGCTCCTGCAGGTACACGACGAACTGATCGTAGAGACGCCGCTGGACGAAGTCGAGCGCGTGAAAGCGCTGCTGAAAGAGGAGATGGAACAGGTGGTGCGCTACAGCGTGCCGCTGACCGCCGAAGTCGGCGTTGGCACGACCTGGCTGGAGGCGCACTGAACCAAAGGAGTTTATTCTGTATGCTGATTTTAGGGTTTGAATCCAGCTGCGACGAGACCGCCGCCGCCGTGGTGGAGGACGGCCGCACGCTGCGTTCCAACGTGATCGCCACCAGCGTGGCCGAGCAGGCGCTGTACGGCGGCGTGGTGCCGGAGATCGCCAGCCGCCGCCACGCCGAATCGATCAGCCAGGTGGCCGACAAGGCCCTGGCCGACGCCGGGCTTACCATCGAACAGATCGACGCCGTCGCCGTCACCTTTGCGCCGGGGCTGATCGGCGCCGTATTGGTGGGGGTCAATTTTGCCAAAGGGCTGGCCTACAGCGCCGGCAAGCCGCTGGTGCCGGTACACCACCTGCGCGGGCATATCGCCGCCAACTACCTGACCCACCCGGACCTGCGGCCGCCGTTTTTGTGCCTGGTGGCCAGCGGCGGGCACAGCCACATCGTGATGGTGGAGGACTGGTGCCGCTACCGCGTGCTGGGGCGCACGGTGGACGACGCCGCCGGCGAAGCGTTTGACAAGGTGGCCCGCACGCTGGGCCTGCCCTACCCCGGCGGGCCGAGCGTTTCCAAAGCCGCGCGCGAGGGCGACCCGCACGCCTACAAACTGCCCGTGCCGCACGTGGAGGGGAAATACAACGTGAGCTTTTCCGGGCTGAAAACGGCGGTGGTCAACGAGGTACACAACGCCGAGCAGCGCGGGCAGGCCGTGCGCGTGAACGATATGGCGGCCAGCTTCCAGGAGCGCATTGCGCAGATCCTGGCAAAAAAGCTGCTGGCGGCGGCCGCCGACACCGGCGCCAAAACCGTCTGCCTGGCCGGCGGCGTGGCGGCCAACGGGCGGCTGCGCCAGCTGGTGAACGACGGCGCGCAGAAACTGGGCGCGCGGGTGGTGCTGCCGGAGCTTAAATTCTGCGGCGACAACGCCGCCATGATCGCCGCGCAGGGCTACTACGAGTACCGGGACGGCAACCTGGCCGACCTGCGGCTCAACGGCCTGCCCACGCTGGAGATCGATTACCGCTAAGGGCTTGCGCATTACACGCAACTATTGTAAAATAGGAAAGCGAAACATACGATTTGGGGTGGAGCATATGTCTGAAGAAAAACTTTCCAACTTTTTGACCGAGATCATCGACGCCGACCTGGCCGAAGGCAAAGTGCAGCAGATCCACACGCGGTTCCCGCCGGAGCCGAACGGCTACCTGCACATCGGCTCAGCCAAGGCCATCTACATCAACTACATGATCGCCAAGCAGTACGGCGGCAAGTTCAACCTGCGCTATGACGACACCAACCCCGCGCGGGAGGGCGACGAATATGTGCAGAGCATCCTGCGCGACCTGGAATGGCTGGGCGCGCACCCGGACGGCGGGATCTTTTACGGCAGCGA